>DASYJS010000259.1:0-40520 GCA_035996225.1 Mycobacterium sp.
GCGCCTCGGCGGTCGCGTTACGTCTGACGGCCGAGGCCGAGCTGACCGGTCGTGCGTTCGCGCGCTGATTGGCAATCCGAAGGTGAAGCTCGAACGCACGACCGGCCGACGGCTTTTACTTGACGGGCACCAATTGGTCACCGCAGGTGCAGCGGTAGGCCTCGGCAGAGCCTGAGCAGTGACATTCAGCCTCGATGCGGACGCGACACCCGCACCCCTCGTGACCGCAGGTCAGCAGGGTCCCCTCGTCGTACTGTGCCATCTGAATCACCCTTGTCCGTTACGGGATTCCGGTGGATGCACCGGAATCCGGTGGTTATTTTCGTGGTTGCCCTGGGCGGGCCACCACACTCTCAGTGTATACCCCATACGGGTATATGGTAAAGCGTCGGCGCCGTGTGCGGTATCGATCGGATGCGTGACCAGGTGCTACAGCGAGGGGCAGCGGTCGCGGCTAGCGTTGATCGAATGACCGAGAAACCCACCCCCCAAGACGTCGACGCCTTCTTGGACAGCACCGTCATTGGTGACGATCCGGCGTTGGCCGCGGCCCTGGAGTCCAGCAACGCGGCCGGGCTACCGCAGATCGCCGTGTCGTGGCAGCAGGGCAAGTTCCTGTCCCTGCTGGTCAGTGCCACCGCGGCGCGCCGCATTCTCGAGATCGGCACCCTCGGTGGCTTCAGCACCATTTGGCTGGCGCGCGGAGCGGGCCCGGATGGGCGGGTGGTGACGCTGGAATACGAGCCCAAACACGCCGAGGTCGCACGGGCCAATGTGCGGCGGGCCGGTGTCGCAGACCGGGTGCAGGTGGTGGTCGGCGCGGCGTTGGAAACCCTGCCGACGGTGGACGGTGATCCCTTCGACTTCGTGTTCGTCGACGCGGACAAAGAAAACTATGTCGCATATTTGGAGTGGGCGGTCAAGCTGGCCCGCCCCGGTGCACTCATTGTGGTGGACAACGTCATTCGTGAAGGCGGGATCCTGTCGCCGGAGTCCGCCGACGCCATGGTGGCCGCGACGCGCCAGACGGTGCAGGTGATGGGTGAGCACCCGCGGCTGGACACGGCGGTGATCCAGACGGTCGGAGCCAAGCACTGGGACGGTTTTGCGATCGCGTTGGTGAGGTAGCTCGAAATCGGCCAAATGCGCTGAGTCGCGGCTATTTCACGGCACCGATTTTCGTTGCTGGCGTCGCGCAATCCGGCGTACTCTTGAGAAGATGGATGGTTTGCAGTGAGCCCACAATGCTTGTTGCACAACGGGCCTGCTGCATAACAGAAAGGTCACAAAATGAGTACAGCCCATTCATCAATCGATCACCACCCCGATTTGTTGGCTCTGCGCGCAAGCTATGAGCGCGTTGCCGAGTCGATGAGTGCGCATCTCACCTTCGGCCTGAGTCTGTTGACGGGCCTGTATGTGGCTGCCTCACCGTGGATCGTTGGTTTCGGTGCGACGGGATCGCTTTCCACGTGTGATCTCGTCGTCGGGATCGCGGTGGCGTTCTTGGCATATGGGTTCGCGACGACGCTGGACCGCGCGCACGGGATGACCTGGACCTTGCCGGTACTCGGCGTGTGGGTCATCGTTTCGCCGTGGATTCTGCCGGGCGTCACGCTGACTGCAGGCATCGTCTGGTCGCATGTTGTCGCAGGCGCATTGATGACCTTCTTGGGTCTCAACGCCACCTACTTCGGCATGCGTACGCGCGCCGCGACTACCCACGCATAGCGCAGGGCTGGGTTGGATTGCCCGACTCCGTACTCGCGCCGTACCGGCGCTCGCCGTCGTCGGGCTAGCCGCAGACCGCGCCGATCGCGGCCGAGCTGACCAGCTTGACGTACTTGGCCAGCACGCCAGTCTTGTAGCGCGGCGGGGGAGGTGTGAAACCCTCTTGCCGAGAAGCGAATTCGGCTGGATCGGTCAGCACATCCAGCGTTGCGCTCTTGACGTCGAGCCGGATCCGATCGCCATCACGCAGGAAGGCGATGGGTCCGGCGTCGACCGCCTCCGGCGCGACGTGCCCCACGCACAGGCCGGTGGTCCCGCCGGAGAACCGGCCGTCGGTCAGTAGCAGCACGTCCTTGCCCAGTCCCGCGCCCTTGATCGCGCCGGTGATGGCGAGCATCTCGCGCATTCCGGGCCCGCCCTTGGGGCCTTCGTAACGGATCACCACGGCGTCGCCCTTGGTGATGGTGCCGTCCTCGAGGGCGTCCAGCGCAGCGCGCTCTCCGTCGAAAACCCTTGCAGTGCCCTCGAATACGTCGGAGTCGAAACCGGCCGACTTGACCACCGCGCCGTCGGGCGCGAGCGACCCGCGCAGGATGGTGATTCCGCCCGTCGCGTGGATCGGTTTGTCCAGCGCGCGCAGCACCTTGCCATCCGGGTCCGGCGGAGCGATGGCGGCCAGATTCTCGGCCACAGTCTTACCGGTCACCGTCAGGCAGTCGCCGTGCATAAGGCCCGCATCCAACAGCGCCTTCATCACCACCGGCACGCCACCGACGTGGTCGACGTGCGACATCACGTGGCGGCCGAACGGCTTGACGTCGGCCAGATGCGGCACCTTCGATCCGATCCGGCTGAAGTCATCGAGCGACAGCGCGACCTCGGCCTCGTAGGCGATGGCCAGCAGGTGCAGCACCGCGTTGGTCGATCCGCCGAAGGCCATCACCACGGCGATCGCGTTCTCGAACGCCTCCTTGGTGAGGATGTCGCGGGCGGTGATGCCGCGTCGCAGCAGTTCGACGACGGCCTCACCGCTGCGCCGCGCGAACCCGTCGCGACGGCGGTCGGTGGCCGGTGGAGCGGCGCTGCCCGGCAGTGACATGCCCATCGCCTCGGCGGCGCTGGCCATGGTGTTGGCGGTGTACATGCCGCCGCAGGCGCCCTCGCCGGGGCAGATCGCGCGCTCGATGGCGTCCACGTCCGCGCGGGACATCAACCCGCGCGCGCACGCGCCGACCGCCTCGAAGGCATCGATGATCGTCACCTCGCGCTCGCTGCCGTCGGAGAGCTTGGCCAGCCCCGGCAGGATCGAACCCGCGTAGAGGAACACCGAGGCCAGGTCCAGCCGCGCGGCGGCCATCAACATTCCGGGCAGCGATTTGTCGCAGCCGGCCAACAGCACCGAACCGTCGAGGCGCTCGGCCATCATGACGGTCTCGACGCTGTCGGCAATCACTTCGCGCGACACCAGCGAGAAATGCATGCCCTCATGGCCCATCGAGATGCCGTCGGACACCGATATCGTGCCGAACTCCAGCGGATAGCCGCCGGCCGAGAACACGCCTTCCTTGACCGCTTTCGCGAGTCGGTCCAGGGAAAGGTTGCACGGCGTGATTTCGTTCCATGACGATGCGACGCCGATCTGCGGCTTGGCGAAGTCGTCGTCGTCCATGCCTACCGCGCGCAGCATGCCCCGGGCGGCGGCCTTCTCCAGGCCGTCGGTGACGTCACGACTGCGGGGTTTGATGTCGACGAGCTGGGCCGCATCAGTGGTTGAGGGCATTGTTCAAGTATGCGCGGGCTCAGCACGCTGCAAATACGCGGGTTATACCCCGCAGGGGTATAGTATGAGGTCAGGCGCGTACCGAGGGGGGATTGAAGGACCGAGATGACGACTGCACACGGCTATTCGCAGCAGAAAGACAATTACGCCAAGCGGCTGCGGCGCATCGAGGGTCAAGTGCGTGGCATCGCGCGGATGATCGAGGAAGACAAGTACTGCATCGACGTCCTTACCCAGGTCAGCGCCGTGAACAGTGCGCTGCGGTCGGTGGCGCTGAACCTGCTCGACGAGCACCTCAACCACTGCGTGACCCGCGCCGTCGCCGAGGGTGGCAGCGACGCCGACGACAAGCTTGCCGAGGCATCGGCCGCCATCGCGCGTCTCGTTCGTTCCTGATCAGTGACGTAGTTGAGACCGATGTTGCGGCCCTAAGTTGGCCGAAGGCGCTGTTGCGGTGCGTACGGTAATGCAGTGTGATCGCATTAGGCACGACGACCCAGGAACTGGGGAGCCCGGCCGATACCGCATCCCACGCCATGACTGCCGAAACCGGAACAGCCGCCGCTACCGCGCGAACCTGGACGCCCCGGATCGCCGCGCAACTGGCGGTGCTTGCAGCGGCGGCCTTCATCTATGTCACGGCCGAGATCCTGCCGGTGGGCGCGCTGTCCCCGATCTCCCGGGACCTGCACGTCAGCGTCGTCTACGTGGGAACCCTGCTGACCTGGTATGCCCTGGTCGCGGCCCTGACGACGGTTCCGCTGGTGCGCTGGACCGCGCATTGGCCGCGCCGGCGCGCGCTGATGCTCAGCCTGACCTGCCTGACCGCCTCGCAGGTCATCTCGGCACTGGCGCCTAGCTTCGCGGTGCTGGCCGCGGGACGGGTGCTGTGCGCGATCACCCACGGACTGCTGTGGGCGGTGATCGCCCCGATGGCCACCCGGCTGGTGCCACCCAGCCATGCGGGACGCGCGACCACGTCGATCTATGTCGGCACCAGCCTGGCGCTGGTGATCGGTAGCCCGCTCACGGCGGCATTGAGCCTGATGTGGGGCTGGCGGCTGGCGGTGGTGTGCGTCCTGGCCGCGGCGGTCATCGTCACCATCGCCGCCCGGGTGATGTTGCCGGAAATGGTGCTCACCGAGCATCAGTTGGCCTGCGTCGGCCCGCGGTCGCGCCACCACCGCAACGGCCGGTTGATCACGGTGAGTCTGCTCGCGATGGTCGCGGTCACCGGGCATTTCGTTTCCTACACCTACATCTCGGTCATCATCCGCGACGTCGTCGGGGTGCGCGGGCCGAATCAGGCCTGGTTGCTGGCCGCCTACGGGATGGCCGGCCTGTTGTCGGTGCCCCTGGTGGCGCGGCCGCTGGACCGCCGGCCGCGCGGCGCCGTCATCGTGTGCATGGCGGGATTGACCGGCGCCTTCGTGGTGCTGACCGCGCTGGCGTTCGGCGACCGCACCACCGCGGCGACCGCACTGATGGGGACCGCCGCGATTGTGCTGTGGGGCGCCTTGGCCACCGCGGTGTCGCCGATGATGCAATCCGCCGCGATGCGCAATGGGGCCGACGACCCCGACGGGGCGTCCGGCCTGTACGTGACCGCGTTCCAGGTCGGCATCATGGCCGGCTCGCTGTCCGGTGGTCTGTTATACGAGCACAGCGTGGCGCTGATGCTCACCGCGTCGGCGGGTTTGATGGGTATCGCATTGGTCGGCGTTGCGGCCAACAAGCGGATGCTGGACGTTGCCCCGTCAAGCTCACTCGATTCATAACTTGGCAGCTCAGCACCCTGGATTGCGCTTCTGCCCGGTGCCGCGCGCGCCGCGGATTAGGTAGCTGGCCACGCCGCTATGCCACACTGGGTCCAGCTACTGACTGGAGGGATGCATATGTCGGGCTGGACGAGGGGAAGCCTCTTCGCGGCTCTGAGCGCAGCCGGAATCGCGGCTTTGCTGGTGCTGGGCACCGGCCCCGCGCTGGCGGATCCGGACCCAGGCGACCCAGGCGTGGTCGCCGCGCCTCCTGCGCCGCCGCCGCCCTTCGAGCTGCCTCCGCCGCCGCCGGGTGATCCGCTGGCACCGCCTCCGCCGCCGTGGGCGCCGCCGGTCGCGCTACCGGCTGCCGCGGGTACCGCCGACGGGCAGGACCCGACCCCGTTCACCGGTACGGCGCCGTTCGGGGCGCCGTCGTTCGTCCCGAAGAGCGGCTCGATGGTGGGTGTGGGACAGCCGATCATCATCAATTTCCCGGGGCGCGTTGATGACTCCGGCGCCGCCCAAGCCGCCGTACACGTGTCGTCGATCCCGCCGGTCCCGGGCAAGTTCTATTGGATGACCCCGACGCAGTTGCGCTGGCGCCCGCTGAGTTTCTGGCCCGCCAACACCGCGGTGAACGTCGACGCGGGCGGCACCAGGTCGAGCTTCCGGACCGGAGACTCGCTGATCGCCACGGCCGACGACGCCACGCACCAGCTCACCGTCACGCGCAACGGGACCGTGGAGAAGACCATCCCGATGTCGATGGGCATGTCGGCCGGTAACCACCAAACCCCCAACGGCACTTACTACGTGCAAGAGAAGATGCCCTCGGTGGTGATGGACTCCTCGACCTACGGGGTTCCGGTCAATTCGACCTACGGCTACAAGGTGACCGTCGAGCTGGCCGTCCGGTTCGACAACGTCGGCGACTTCGTGCACAGCGCCCCGTGGTCGGTGGATGACCAGGGCAAGCGCGACGTCAGCCACGGCTGCATCAACATCAGTCCGAGCAACGCGAAGTGGTTCTTCGACAACTTCGGCCCGGGGGATCCCGTCATCGTGAAGAACTCCAGCGGTGGCAACTACAAGAAGAACGACGGCTCCAGCGACTGGATCACCAACTAGACGGTAGCTAGGCCGAAGACAGGCCGAGATTGTTTGTGACGACGGCGTGGTCGTCGGTGGTCGATGCGGCTGTGTCGGCCTGGAGCCAAGACCGCTCACCCAAACGTTCGACTGAACCGCGATTCGGTTCGCTCGCATGGTGATTCGCACGCAGAATTGTGGGTCGGCTCATGTCGACTGACAGGCTGAAGATGTCCGCACGGTTGTAGGTGCCGACGATGTCGTGGGCCTGCTTGGCGATGACCTCTTTCTGCAAGTCGACCTCGGCGTGCAGGATTCCTTCCGGCTGGGTCATCGGCCCGGCGACGACCTGACCGTCGGGGCCGATCACCATCGCGGCGGGAGGGGTTGCCGTCAATGCCTTTTCGATGCGGGCGTCGCCGCGGGCGACCTCACGGATGGCAGTCTCGTCCAAAGTCGTCGCCGCGACGACGACGAACACCTTGCCCTCGAACGCGTGGGCGGCGCTGCGAAGCCGGATGAACTCGGCGAGGTCGTAGTCGAAGTCCTCGGACCGGCCGTCGAACGGCCAAGCCGGTGGGTAGGTTGCAATATGCAGCCGTTCTCCCTGGGCGAGCAGAGCGAATCTCGCTAGCGTGTTTGTGTTTTCGCCGCAGATGAGCGCGCCGAGGCGCCACCCGCCGAGTTCGACCGGCCGCAGGTCGTGAGCGTCTCCGTGTGACCAGGTCAGGCGTTCGTACCAGGTAGCCACCAGCTTGCGACGGTGATTCACCAGCCGGCCGCTCGGGTCGAACATCAAGTTCGAGTTCCAGAGTTGGCCCAGGCTGTCTGGGTTGCGTTCGTTTACCCCCACGGACAACGTCACCCCGTGCGTGCGGGCAATACGGCCGAGTCGCTCCGTGTGGGGACTGGGTACGACGATCGACTCGGCAACGAGCCGTTCGTGCCATTCATGTTGATCGATCGGAGGCAGAACAGCGTTCCAGACCGGGAATCCGGCCAGAAACGCCTCACCGAAAACGACCAACTGCGCACCGTCTCGAGCGGCGGTTCCGACCAGGTCCTCCACCTTGTCGAGGCTGGCCTGCAGGTCGAGAAAGATGGGCGCCGCGTTCACGGCGGCCACAGCCACCTTCGGGAGGTCCAGCGATGACATGACGTTGCCCTTCTCGAGACTGTTCTGATCTATCGACAATGTTTCTGTTGCCGTCGATCCGCGAATCCCACTTTATCCGTGGCTGATTGGCTGTCAATCGGATTGCCCTGCCATCGATTCCAGCCTGGTCGTCGACAGTTCTCGACAACTATGGCAGCGGCAAGACGTTGTCGAAATCGGTCGACAGCGTAGGAGGTAAAGGCTTTCACCGTTGAGTTGCCGATGGTGTTTCGCCGCTTATAGTGATGCACAACACTATTCGATGCGTCGCTCATCAGAAGGTCGACGCTTTTCGACATGGCTACTTTTTGCTGAATTCGGAGGCTCACGTGTCACAGTCGAAAACGAGTAGCCAAGAGCAACGTGGTCCTACCACGCCTATTGCGTCGCTGCGGCCCCCCAATAATGGCGATTCGGCGAACAATTCGACTTCACGCCGCGCTGTCGGCGGGGGAGAAGAACACCCTGCGGTGAGAACAATGCCGGATCTTGACGACTTCGTGCGAGTGCAAGCCGACCCGGCGTTCCAGGATCTGCGGCACCGACTGCGCCGATTCGTCTTTCCGATGACGGCGTTCTTCCTCACGTGGTACCTGGCCTATCTGTTGCTCGCCACGTATGCGCACTCGTTCATGGCGACAAAGGTGTTCAGCAACATCAATCTCGGTGTGGTGCTTGGCTTTGGCCAATTCGTCACGACCTTCGGGATCACCGTTCTCTACGTGAGGTTCGCCGGCCGAACGCTCGATCCGCGGGCCGCCAAGATCCGCAACGAACTCGAAGGCGTGGGCGAGTGACCGCTACCCTTGCGGCTGCTGCCAACGTTGGAAATCCACTGATCAACATCGCAGTCTTCGCGGTGTTCGTCGCTGGTTCGATGGCCTTGGTGATCCGGGCCGGTCGAACCACCAAGAGGGCCACCGATTTCTACACCGGCGGAGGTGAGTTCTCGGGAGCGCAAAACGGATTCGCGATCGCCGGTGACTACCTGTCGGCCGCGTCGTTCCTTGGTGTGTCCGGCGCCATCGCGATTTACGGCTATGACGGATTCCTCTACTCGATTGGCTTTTTGGTGGCGTGGCTGGTGGCGCTGCTCCTGGTCGCGGAGTTACTGCGGAATACCGGCCGCTTCACAATGGCCGATGTGTTGAGCTTCCGGCTGAGGCAGCGTCCCGTCCGCATGGCCGCCGCCCTGTCGACCCTTACCGTCTCGCTGTTCTATCTGCTCGCCCAGATGGCCGGTGCCGGTGGACTCGTCGCGTTGTTGCTTGACGTCAAGAGCCGGGTTGGCCAGTCGACTGTGGTCGCGGTCGTCGGCGGTTTGATGATCGCCTATGTGCTCATCGGCGGGATGAAGGGCACCACTTACGTGCAGATGGTGAAGGCCGTTTTGCTGGTGACGGGTGCGGCGATCATGTTTGTTCTGGTCGTGATTGCGGTGCGCGGCGATTTCTCCCAGCTGCTCGCCAATGCCCAAGCGGTGGTTGACCATTCGACCAATGATTCCGTCGCCGGTCGCGACATCCTGGAACCGGGCGCCAAGTACGGCGCGACTCAGATCACCAAGCTGGACTTCCTGTCGCTGGGCATTGCTCTGGTGCTGGGAACCGCCGGGTTGCCCCATGTGCTGATGCGCTTCTACACGGTTCCCACCGCCAAGGAGGCCCGCCGCTCGGTCACGTGGGCGATCGGCTTGATCGGAGTTTTCTACCTATTCTCGTTAGCCATCGGCTACGGCGCGGCCTGGTTGGTAGGCCCTGACGTGATACTCGCGACCGCCGGCAAAGAGAACTCCGCTGCACCGTTGCTCGCGTTCAAGTTGGGCGGAACCATATTTCTCGGCGTGATCGCCGCCGTCGCATTCGCAACGATCCTGGCGGTGGTGGCCGGCCTGGCAATCACCGCGGCCACCTCGTTCGCCCATGACATCTACGCCGGTGTGATCAAACGGGGCGAAGCCTCCGAGGAGCAACAGGTTCGTGTGTCGCGGATCATGGTCGTGGTGATCGGCATCCTGGCCATCGTTCTCGGAATCCTTGCCATGGGCCAGAATGTGGCGTTCCTCGTGGCTCTGGCATTTGCCGTAGCCGCCTCGGCGAATCTGCCAACCCTGCTGTATTCGTTGTTCTGGAAGAATTTCAACACCGTCGGCGCCTTGTTCAGCATCTATGGCGGGCTGCTCAGCTGTCTGGTGCTCATCATCTTCTCGCCCGCGGTTTCCGGAAATCGCTCGGCGATGTTCCCGCACGCCGACTTCGCCTGGTTTCCGCTGGCGAACCCGGGCATCGTCAGCATTCCGCTGGCGTTCGCGCTCGGCATCGTCGGAACCTTCGTCGGGCGACGCCGGCCCGAGGACCCGGCTAAGCAAGCAGAAATGGAGGTTCGATCGCTCACCGGCATCGGCGTGGAAAAGGCCCTCGTCCATTGACACCGATGCCGCGGCCAACGCGGCGACTGCCGCTTCGCCCAGGAGGATATGCTCCCGAGATCTTGATGGGAGAGACAGGCAATGTGGGCAGAGCTCGTTGAAGCCGGGCTTGAACCGAAGGAGGCTCGCTTCTATCTGGCTGCGCTCAACATGGACTCGGCAACGATTGCCCAGCTCGCCGAGGCGTCGCGGATCAGCCGCACCAACGCATACGACATCGCCAAACGCCTTGCCCGGCGTGGGTTGGTCTCGCTGATCGAAGGTGGCAGCCATCGCGATGACCCGAAAGCCAGCGGACGCCCGAGAACCATTGTGCGAGCGGCAGATCCGCAATGCCTGCTGGACGAATGGAGTCAGCGGCGCCGGGTCCTGGAATCAGTGGTGCCACAGCTGCGCGCCTTTCATGCCAAGGCCGGCACGGCTCCTCGTGTGCGGTATCTAGAGGGCGCGAGTGGGATCAGGACGGCGTTGTTCGAGACCTTGGACTGGCCTTCGCCGCTGCGTGGCGTTCTGTCGATGCATGACTTGTTGAGCGTGCCGGGAGTCGAGGCGATGGAGGAGTACATCGCCGGCCGCCGTGAGCGTCAATTATGGCTGCATGTGCTGAGGTCACCCGAGAAGGATCTGCCCGGCGGCTGGCCCACCAGCCATGACGACTGTCGCCGCACCCGTTATGTGCCCGCTGAATACGTCTTCACGATGTCGATGATCATCGGCGACGTGTCGGCCGTGATGATTTCGTCCAAGCGCGAGAACTTCGCTCTGGTGGTGGAGAGCCTCGAGTACGTCGAGATGCACCGCAACTTGTTCGAAGTTCTTTGGGCCGTCGCCGCTGAAGATCCGCCCGCGCACGGTACGAAGAGCCGTCGCAACACCTGATCCCCGCCAATGTCGCGCTGAGGCCTTTCGCTTTACGCCAGGTTATGTATAGCATCATACATAACCTGGTAGAAGGGGTGGCGATGCGAAGTCCACGCGAGCGGATGGTCGTCTCCGCTGCGCTGTTGATCCGGGAACGGGGTGCTCACGCCACCGCGATCTCCGACGTGCTGGCGCACAGCGGCGCGCCGCGCGGGTCGGCGTACCACTACTTCCCGGGCGGGCGAACCCAACTGCTTTGCGAGGCAGTCGATTACGCCGGCGATCACGTCGGCGCCGTCATCGCCGGGGCCGACAGCGGCCTTGAGCTACTGGACACGCTGATCGACAAGTACCGGCGCCAGCTGCTCGACAGTGATTTCCGCGCCGGCTGCCCGATCGTGGCTGTCTCCGTGGAATCCGGCGACGAGCAGGACCGCGAGCGGATGCTGCCCGTGGTCGAACGTGCGGCAGCGGTATTCGACCGCTGGATCGGCCAAATCGCGCAGCGCTTGATCACCGACGGCATACCTGCCGAGCAGGCCGGCGAACTGTCGATGCTGACCACCTCGGCACTCGAGGGCGCCATTGTGCTGGCCCGGGTGCGGCGCGACGTGGCGCCGCTGGATCTCATTCACCGTCAGCTGCGCAACTCGCTGCTGGCTGCCCTAGAAGGGAAGTCCCGCGATGACCGCTGAATGGCAGTCCACCGCATGCATCCTCTGCGAATGCAACTGCGGCATCGTCGTCAACGTCGAAGATCGCACGCTGGCCCGCATCCGCGGCGACAAGAACCATCCGGCGTCGCAGGGCTACACCTGCAATAAGGCGCTACGGCTGGACCACTACCAGAACAACCGGGCTCGACTGACTTCGCCGATGCGCCGACGCGCCGACGGGACCTACGAAGAAATTGATTGGGACACCGCGATTGTCGAGATCGCCGAGGGATTCAAGTACATCCGTGACAGCTACGGCGGGGACAAGATCTTCTACTACGGCGGCGGCGGACAGGGTAACCATCTGGGTGGGGCCTACAGCGGCTCCTTCCTGAAGGCTCTGGGGTCGCGGTACCGGTCAAATGCGCTGGCACAGGAGAAGACCGGAGAAGCATGGGTCGACGGCCAGCTGTACGGCGGCCACACCCGCGGCGAGTTCGAGCACGCCGAAGTGTCGGTGTTCGTCGGGAAGAATCCGTGGATGTCGCAGAGCTTTCCGCGAGCTCGGGTGGTGCTCAACGAGATCGCCAAGGACCCCAACCGGGCGATGATCGTGATCGACCCCGTCGTCACCGATACCGCGAAGATGTCCGACTTCCACCTGCGGGTGCGGCCGGGCACCGACGCCTGGTGCCTGGCCGCCCTCGCCGCAATCCTCGTTCAGGAAAACCTTTGCAACGAAGCATTTCTGGCTGAGCACGTGCATGGTGTGGTCACCGTGCGCGACGCGCTGCGCGACGTCCCGATCGGCGACTACGCGCTGCGTTGCGGGGTGGACGAAGAGCTACTGCGGGCCGCGGCGCGTCGGGTCGGCAGCGCTGAGAGCGTCTCGGTGTTCGAAGACCTCGGAGTTCAGCAGGCGCCGAAGAGCACCCTGAGTTCCTACCTGAACAAACTGCTCTGGATTCTCACCGGCAACTTCGCGAAAAAGGGTGGCCAGCATCTGCATTCGTCGCTGGCACCGCTGTTCAGTCAGGTTTCGGGGCGCACCCCCGTCACCGGCGCGCCCATCATCGCCGGCCTGGTGCCCTCCAATGCCGTGCCCGAGGAGATCCTCACCGACCACCCGGACCGGTTCCGGGCGATGATCGTCGAAAGCGCTAATCCCGCCCACTCGCTGGCCGACTCGACGGCGTGCCGGGAGGCCTTTCGGTCGCTGGAACTGATGGTGGTCGTCGATGTCGCGATGACCGAGACGGCAAGGCTGGCCCACTATGTGTTGCCCGCGGCATCCCAATACGAGAAGACCGAAGCCACCTTCTTCAATTTCGAGTTCCCGCACAACGGCTTTCACCTGCGCCGGCCACTGCTCAAACCACTGCCGGGAACGCTGCCCGAGCCGGAGATCTGGGTACGGCTGGTGCGCGCGCTCGGGGTCATCGACGAGGCGGAGCTGCGGCCGCTACGCGAGGCCGCCCAACAGGGCCGCCAGGCTTATGCCGAGGCGTTTCTGACCGCCGTGGCGGCCAATCCGACTGTGGCGAGGTTGGTTCCGTACGTGCTCTACGAAACGCTCGGGCCGACGCTGCCCGACGGTATGGCCGGGGCGGCCGCCGTGTGGGGGTTGGCCCAGAAGACCGCGATGACCTACCCAGAGGCCGTGCGGCGAGCCGGCCACGCCGACGGCAACGCGCTGTTCGACGCCATCCTGAACAGCCCGTCGGGAGTCACGTTCACGGCGCACAACTACGAGGATGACTTCGCGCTGATCAGCCACGCGGATCACCGGATCGCCCTCGAAATCCCCGAAATGCTGGACGACTTGCGAGCACTGACCGCCGCGCCGACGCAACTGACCACGTCGGAATTGCCCATCGTGCTATCGGTCGGCGAGCGGCGCGCCTACACCGCCAACGACATATTCCGCGACCCGTCCTGGCGCAAACGCGACGCCGACGGAGCACTGCGCGTCAGCGTCGAGGATGCCCAGAATCTCGGGCTTGTCGACGGCTGCCGGGTGCGTATCACCACCGCCGCCGGCAGCGCCGAGGCGAGCGTCGAGATCACCGAGACGATGCTTGCCGGACATGCAGCCCTGCCCAACGGTTTTGGGCTCGACTACATCGACAAGGACGGGGAAACCGTCGTCCCCGGCGTCGCCCCGAACGCGCTGACGTCGACCGGGTGGCGTGACTCCTATGCCGGAACGCCCTGGCACAAGCACGTGCCGGCCCGCATCGAGGCGTTGGCCGGAGTCAGTTCCAGATCCTGACCCGGTGCGCCGGTGCCAGGAACAACTCGTCGTCCTCGGCCACGTCGAAGGCCTCGTAGAAGGCTTCGACGTTGCGGATGACACCGTTGCACCGGAACTCCGGCGGGGAATGCGGGTCTACGGCCAGGCGCCGGATCGCTTCTGCCGCACGGGATTTGGTGCGCCACACCTGGGCCCAGCCGTAAAACACCCGCTGCACACCGGTCAGGCCGTCGATGACCGGGGCGGGCTCGCCCTGCAGCGACAGCTGGTAGGCCAACAGGGCAATGGATAGCCCGCCCAGGTCGCCGATGTTCTCACCGACGGTGAATGCACCGTTGACGTGGTGGGCGCCGTCGAGTTCCCGGGGAATGTAGGCCTCGTACTGCTCGATGAGCGCCTTCGTCCGGGTACCGAACTCGCTGCGATCGTCGTCAGTCCACCAATCGACCAGGTTGCCGTCGCCGTCGTACTTGGCGCCCTGATCGTCGAAGCCGTGCCCGATCTCGTGTCCGATCACCGCGCCGATCCCGCCGTAGTTGGCGGCGTCGTCGGCTTGGGCATCGAAGAACGGCGGCTGCAAAATGGCTGCGGGGAAGACGATCTCGTTCATTCCCGGGTTGTAATACGCGTTGACGGTCTGCGGCGTCATGAACCATTCGTCACGGTCCACCGGTCCACCCAGCTTGGCCAGCTCGCGGTCGTGATTGACCGCGTACCCGCGCTGGTAGTTGCCGTACAGGTCGTCGCGGTCGATCACCAGGGCCGAGTAGTCGCGCCACTTCGCCGGGTAGCCGACCTTGGCGGTGAACTTGCGCAGCTTGGTCTGCGCGCGCTCCCGGGTCTGCGGCGTCATCCAGTCCAGGTTGCTGATGCTGATCCGGTACGCCTCTTGCAGGTTGTCCACCAACGCGTCGATTCGGGCCTTGGCATCCGGCGGGAAATGCCGGTCCACGTACAGCTTTCCGACGGAGTCGCCCATCAGGCTCTCCACCAGCGAAACTCCTCGCTTCCAGCGGTCCCGGATCTGCTCGGTCCCGGTCAGCAGGCGGCCGTAGAAGCCGAAGTCCGCCGCAACCAGGGCGTCGGTCAGCCAGGAGGCGCGGGCGCGGATCAACCGCCAACGCGCCCAGCGCTTCCAGTCGTCGAGGTCTTCGCTGTCCCACAGCGCGGCGAAGGCGGTGAGGTAATCGGGCTGGCGCACAACGACTTCCGAGACAGTCTGTGGAGTGCCGCCCAGCGCGGTGACCCAGCCGGTCCAATCGAAGCCAGCGCCTTCGGTTTGCAGCTGCGCGAAGGTGCGCAGGTTGTAGGTCAGGTCGGCGTCGCGGCGTTTGACCACATCCCAGTGTGCAGCAGCAAGTTTGGTCTCCAGCGCCACGATGCGGGCCGCGGTATCGGCGTGGTCGTTCGCGTCCCCGCCGTACACCAGGCTGAACATCCGCGCGATGTGTCCCGGGTAGGCCGCGAGCACCTCGGCGTGCTGCTTGTCGCGGTAGTAAGACTCGTCGGGCAACCCGATGCCGGATTGGTTGAAGTGCACCAGGTAGCGGGTCGAGTTCTTGGAGTCGGTGTCCACGTAGACGCCGACGCCGCCGCCCACCCCGGTGCGCTGCAGGGCGCCGACGGCAGCGGCCAAGGCCGCGGAATCGGCGGCGTCGTCGATGGTGGCCAGCTCGTCGAGCAGCGGTTGGGTGCCCCGGCGTTCGACAGCGTCCTCGTCGAGGAAACTGGCGTACAGATCGCCGATGCGTTGCTCGTCCTCGTCCGCGCTTGCCAGCGCGGGACCCCTGTTGCTCGCTTCGATGATCAGGTCGCGGACCTGCTCTTCGGCCTGGTCGAACAGGGTGCGGAAGGCGCCGTCGGTGGCGCGGTCCGGAGGAATCTCGTATTCGGCCAACCAGCGCCCGTTCACGTGACCGAACAGGTCGTCTTGGGGACGGGCATTTTCATCGATATGGCTCAGGTCGAGGCCCGAGCGGATGGCCGCATACGTCACCCCGCCATCCTTCCATCTCCTGCGCGGCGGCCGCCTGCCGCGCCGACCGCGACCGGGGGCGGGGTAACCTCGCGCCCATGCCTGAGGGCGAAAAGACGGAGCCGGCGACCGAAGACGACGCTGTCGACGCGCAGGACGCCGAGGCCAGCGCGGCAGAACCCGACCCCGAGGGCTACGCGATCTTTTCTCCTTACGGCGTCGCCTCGGCGGTGCTCGGCGTGCTGTCGGTCGCCGCGATCGTGCTCGTGGCGATCATCTGGTCCACCCACCGCGACGAGGCGGCCGAGCGCACCTACCTGAGCCGTGTCATGCAGACCGGCGCCGACTGGACGGGCGTGCTGATCAATATGAACAGCACGAACGTGGACGCCAGCCTGCAGCGGCTGCATGACGGGACGGTCGGCGAGCTCAACACCGACTTCGACGCGACGGTCCAGCCCTACCGGCAGGTGGTGGAGAAACTGCAGTCGCAAAGCAGCGGGCGGATCGAGGCGGTGGCGATCGAGACGGTGCACCACGACCTGGATACCCAACCCGGTGTCGCGCGGCCGGTGGTCACCACCAAGCTGCCGCCGTTCGCCACCCGGACGGATTCGGTGATGCTGGTCGCGACATCGGTCAGCGAGAACGTCGGCGCCAAACCGCAGACGGTGCACTGGAACCTGCGCCTCGATGTCTCCAACGTCGACGGCAAGCTGATGATCTCTCACCTGGAGTCGATCCGATGAGAAACCTGGGCCGGCTGCTGGCGTTCGACATCCTGGCGCCGTTGGCCACTATCGGCGCGCTGCTGATGATCGGGGTCATCCTCGACTGGCCGCTGTGGTGGGTGTCAGCGTGCTCGGTGCTGTTGGTGCTGATCGTCGAGGGGGTGGGGGCCAATTTCTGGCTGCTGCGCCGTGATTCGGTCAGCGTCGGCACCGACGACGACGCGCCGGGGCTGCGGCTGGCCGTTGTCTTGCTGTGCACGGTCGCCCTGTCGGCTGCCGTGCTGACCGGATACACACACTGGACGAGCGCGGACCGCGAGTTCAAGAAGGATTCGCAAGACGTGGTCCAGATCGCCAGCGGGATGGCCGAGGCGATGGCGTCGTTCACCCCGAGTTCCCCGACCAGCTCCATCGACCGGGCCGCGGCGATGATGGTGCCGGAGCGCGCGGGCGCGTTTAAGGACGAGTACCAGAAGTCCAGCGTCGATCTCGTGCAGCACAACGTCACCGCGCAGGCCTCGACCCTGGCGGCCGGAGTCGAAGCGATCGGACCCGCGGCGGCCAGCGTGACGATCATCCTGCGGGTAACCCAGAACACTCCCGGAAAGCCACCCAGTCGGGCGGCGCCGGCATTGCGAGTGGCACTGATCAAGCGGGGCAGCGACTGGCTGGTGTCCGACGTGCTGCCGATCAACGCCCGCTAACGGGTCAGTTGGATTCGGGCGAGGGTTCCGACTGCACCTTCACGAACCGGTCCGACAGCCGTCGTATCCGGATCATCAGCGAGGCCGACGGGCTGACACTGCCGTCGAGGTAGGTAGCCAGATCCTCGGGCGCCACCCCGATACGGGCCGCGAATTCCTGCTGGGCCAGGCCGGACCGCTCGATCAGCAGCCGCACGTGGCGGGCCACCTCGGTGCGTTCGTTGGCTTCCAGGTGGGTGCGGGCGCGCTCCAGCACCTCCCACAGCGCTTTGGAGATGCCATAGGGGCGGGTGCCATCGAGGACTTCCTCCACCTGGCGGGCGGTGCGGCCGAACGGGTCGCGTTTCAGCGCGGCGGCAATCCGCTTCCAGGTGTCGATGTCGCCGCCCTGCAGCGCCGAGCGGATGGTCGCGGTCGGCCAGAACTCGACCGGCTGATCGAAGTCATGTGGAGGCCCCTCCGCGGCGGGCTGCTGTTGCGGCGGAACGCGGCGTCGGTCGGCTGCCAACGTCACCTCGCCTCCTCCAGCATCGCGACGGCCACCGACAGGCAGCGCTGCCGGACCTCATCCCAGTCTGCCTTGGCGTTTGGTTCCGCGAGATCGTCAGGCGAATCAGAAGGATTCGGATCCGCGAGTTGACGGACCAACTGGGAGGCGATCCATTGCTGCCTGGGTGGTTGACAACAGTAATACCTGTCCATTCCGGCGAGCACCACAGCAGCCGTCTCGGGTTCTAATGTGTCGACCATGTCAGCAAATTCGGCATAATCGCGGCTGCTGTTACGGCACATGATCAGATAACCCTTGAGGCGCAGCGTCTCAGCGCCGGTCGGGACCTGCAGCCGATCGCCGGTGGGCAATTGCACGTGGGTGGTTTCCACGGGGCTGCGACGTGCATAATGCGGCCGGTCAGCGGTGCCGGCTTTGGAGATGCGCTGGGCCTCCAGCGCGTCGATGGCAACCGACAACCGCCCCCGCCACAGTGTCACCGGATGCACGGGCCGGTCGCCCCACGGCATGGCCCGGGCAATGCCGTTGCGGGACGCCAGCCCGTCGACCAGCTTCTTGGCCGCCGAATTACCGTTGGTGCCGGTTCTCAACTCGTCGGCGCCCACGGCGACGCCGACAGCGTCCTCGCTGATGTTGACCTGGTGCGGAATCTGTCCGGGGCCCTGACCTCGGGTTTCCTCGGTCTTGCCGTTGCGCCCACAGCCGCTGAACGCCAGCGGATCGGCCACGCAAATGGCGTCGGGCGCCAGGTGCTTGAGCTTCGCGGCCGACTTGACCACCATCCGCAGGTCCGCACTGGGCGCTGTCAGCGCCGAGATGTCGTCGGGAATGACGACCACGTCAGCGAGGTCGACCTCGGGCAGCGGCCGGTCGAAGTCAACCGACGGCAACACCCGGGCCAGCCATCGGGGCAGCCACCAGTTCCACTGGGCGAACATCGCCATCAGCGCCGGCACCAGCACCAGCCGCACCACCGTCGCGTCGACCGCGATCGCGACTGCGCAGGCCACCCCGATTTCGGCGACCAGCGGCATGCCGGCGAACGCGAAGCCGATGAACACCGCGATCATGATCAGGGCAGCGCTGGTGATGGTGCGGGCGCTGGTGCTCACGCCGTACGCGACTGCATCCCGGGTGTTCCCGGTACGCAGGAAACGTTCCCGGATGCGGGTGAGCAGGAAGATTTCGTAGTCCATCGACAACCCGAACGTCATCGCCAGCACCAGCGGGGGCACGGTGCTATCGATCGAAGTGATCTGCGCGAAGCCGAGATCCTTCAGCCAGCCCCACTGGAAGACCATCACCAGGCTTCCGTAGGCGGCGGCGACCGACAGCAACGTCATCAGCACGCCCTTGAACGCCAAGAACACCGAGTGGATCGACAGCAACAGCATCACGAACGCGATCAGCGCGACGAACAGCAACACCAGCGGCTCGGTCGCCGACACCCGGTCGTCGAAATCCTTGATCAACGCGGTCGGGCCGCCGACGTCGACGCGCGCCGTCCCCTCGTCGGGAACCTTGGGTAGCTGGGCGCGCATCCAGTCGACGGTGTGGCGGGCACCCATGTCCTCGGGATCGACCGACAACACCGCGGACAGCAAAGCGCTGGTGTTGTCATCGGCGAACTGCACCGGGGTCACGGAGACGATGTTGGGGGCCTGCGTCATTCGCTGCCGGACGGCGGCCAAGGCCTGGCTGTGCTCGGGTCCCGACGCACCGCCGTCGGGAAAGCTGACCAGCACCTGAACCGGGCCCAGCGCGCCGGGCCCGAGCGCTTGGGATGCCCCGGCGACCCCGGCGCGGATCTCGTGCGAGGAGTCGAACTGGCGCAGCAAGCTGTTGCCCAGCACCATCGATGCCGCCGGTGCCGCCATCAGGAGCAGTACCGCCGTCGCCGCCAGTGACGATATCCACGGCCGGCGCATCACCGATCCGACCCAGCGATTCCAGAACCTGGACTGGGTGCTCTCCGGTCGGCGCGACCAGTGCAGCAGCGCCGACCTCTTGGCGGCCGCGCGGCCGAACGTCCCCAGCACCGCGGGCGTCAAGGTCGTCGATGTCAGCATCGCGACCGCGACGGCCAGAATCGCGCCGGTAGCCATCGATTTCAGCGCCGGGGTGTTGATCAGGTAGATCGCGGTGAGCGAGGCGACGACGGTCATCCCGGACAGCACCACCGCCAGCCCGGAGGTGGCCATCGCGGCGTCTACCGCTTCGTGGTGCTCGCGTCCGGCACGCAGTTCCTCGCGGAACCGCATCAGGATGAACAGCGAATAGTCCACGGCAAGCGCGATGCCGAACATCGACACCGTCGAGGTCACGAACACCGACATCGCGGTGTAGGCCGACAAAAAGTAGACCAGGCCCATGGTCACCACGACCGTGCAGACGCCGAGCGCCAGCGGTATTGCCGCGGCGGCAAGCGAGCCGAACACCGCGAGCAAGACGATCAAGATGATCGGCAGATTCCAGCGCTCCGCCTCGGCGATGTCATGTTTGGTGTTTGCTGCCGCGGCGGCGCTGAGCGCACCCTGCCCGATGACATAGAGGCGCACCCGGCCGTCCGCGGTCTGCCCGGACTGGTCGCCCTTGACGCCGACCTGCTGGCGTAGCCGCTTGGCGATGTCGCTGGTTTGAGCGTTGCGGGCGTCCAGTCGCAGCGTCAGCACATAGGGCCGGTCGGGTTGCGGCGGGCGCTGCGTCGGGGTCGATTTTTCCGTGACGCCGGGGAATTCCCCGGCGATCTGTCGCAGCTGAGCCACTGCGTTGTTCATGTCCTCGTAGCTGGCGTCGGGACGGGGGGCCGCCACCAGCGCCAACGACGACGCCCCGAGGTCGTGGTACTGCTCCTCGAGCTGATCGTGGACCCTCAGTGACTGCGAGCCGGCCACTTCGAAACCACCGCCGGTGAGATTCCCGGACTGCGTCATGGCCAAATAGATCGCCGGCACCAATGTCAGCAACCAGCCTGCGAAGACCAGCCAGCGGTACCTGCGCAGGCTGCGGCTGAGGCGCATCATAAACTGCTGGATTTCAGGCTCCCCGAGTTTTCTCGCTTACGCGTGCTGGCGAGAATACCGCAGCAGCCTATGCATTAGTTGGGCTTAACGAATTCGTGAGCTGCGCATACGCCTCTGTAGCCAAGACGCGGCCAAGTCGTTGCGAACCGGTGACCAACCGGGATCTGGGTCACACCAGCTAGCAGGGCACTGGCCCGGATGGCAGGATGTCGGCTGGGCCGCGCGGGGCGCTGGGGAACCCCGCAATGTATGAGGCCTGCTATCGCAGCTGTTTGCCGTCGGCCGTAACTCGGCAGTCGTGGCAAACCGTGAGGAGTTCAGGCATGACGACAGGCTTCAAGAAGGACGTTGCAACCACACGGCGCAGGCTCATCGCAGGGTTGATCGCCACCGCAGTGCCAACCGCGGCCATTGCACTCATGGCCGGGCCGCCGGCGACGGGCGCTAACGACCCGTGCGCGGCCAGCGAAGTCGCGCGGACCATCGGTTCGGTCTCCAAGTCGATGGGCGACTACCTGGACTCGCATCCAGAGACCAACCACTCGATGACCGCGATGTTGCAGCAGCAGGCCGGTCCGCAGCCGGTCACCTCGCTGAAGTCCTACTTCGAGGCCAACCCCAAAGTGGCCGTTGACATGACGTCGATCGCGCAGCCGCTGACCAACATGTCGACGCAGTGCAAGCTGCCGATCAGCATCCCCCAGGCCATGGGCCTGATGCAGCAGACGCAGGGTGCCGGCGGGCTGCCCGCTGCGCCCGCCGCTGGGCTGGGTGGATTGCCGTCGGGCGTAACGCCGGGGACCCCGCCCGCAGCGACCGCGCCGGGCGGCACGCTTCCCGGCCCGTCGCGGCAGAACAACGTCGGCTAGCCGCCGCGAGGGTCGGCTAGCCGACGCGAGGGTCGGGTGGCGGTAACGGACCCTGCAGCGCGGCCTCGCTCGCGGCGGGATCGTTCCAGCGCCGCAGATAAGGCTCTAACGGGGGCAGCGGGCCGGTCGGTGAATCGTCGTCGGAGCCGCCCGTGTTTTCGGTGCGGAACATGAAGAAGAACACCACCCAGCCGACAGCGGAGATGAGCAGCCAGCTGATCAGCCGATAGAGCAGCATGGCGGAGATGGCGTTGGGCAACGACATACCGCTGGACACCAGGCCGGGCACCAGCACCGCTTCGACGACCAATAATCCGCCCGGCATCAGCGGAATCGTGCCGACGGCGCGCGCGGCCGCGTAGGCCACCGTCAGGCCGGCGACAGACGCATGGTCGCCGGCCGCGTACGCGGCGAAGGCGAGGCAGGCCACGTCGGCGATCCAGTTGAACATCGACCAGCTGAACGCAACCCCCAAGTCGCGTCGGCCCAGGCTGACCGACTCGAGCTGCATCAGGGTCTCGCGCCACTTCGCCAGGCCGGAGTCGGCCGGTTTGCCGCGAACCGAGTTAGACCACGACAGCACCCGGGTGCCGATGCCCTCGATCAGCTCCGGCCGGGATGCCACCGCCTGGGAAAGCAGCAGCAACGCGATGAAGCCGCCGAGCGTGAACAACAACGAGAAGGGGTTGTTCTTCGCACCCAGGAAGAAAGCACCGCCCAACCCGAGCAGCGCCAATCCCACCGCCTGCAGTACACCCGACATCACCAGCTGCCAGGATGCCACCACGGTTGAGGCGCCCCAAATGCGTTGCTGGCGAAGTAAAAACGTCGCCGACAGCACCGGGCCGCCGGGCAGCGTGGTGCTCAGCGAGTTGGCGGCATAGAACGCGGCCTCGGAGCGCAGTTGCTTCACATGCACCCCGGCCGACCTCAGCAACGTGCGCTGGATCTGGGCGAAGCTGTGCATCGATGCGGCCGCCGCCAGGACCGCCGCGAGCAACCACCACCAGTTGGCCTGGAACAGGCTCGTCCAAGCCTTGGCCAGCTGATCCCAGCCCAGGGCGACCTCGACGCCCAGCACGATCGCGACCAGGCCCAGGACCGCCCAGCGCACCCACCAGTACTTGCCCCGCGGCGTCTGGCCCCCGCAGGCGGGGGCGGGCGGCTCACCCTCACGGGCGAGTGTACCGCCGCCCGGGAAGCGGAGGTTGCGGATGGATGCGTCGTGCGACACGTCGTTTAGGGTAACCGCGCAGGTGGCACCACAATCGAGGCGCAACTCCGAGCGTGTCGCCCTCGTAACCGGATCGTGCCAGGCGCGACCGCCCAAACAGGCCTCTCGACGGTCCACCGAGCGTCTGCAGAAGGCCATCGGAGGCCGAGGGCGCCAGATAGGCTGGCCGGATGCCGGCAAACACCGACGACGCGTCCGTCGAACCCGTTGTCCGCAAGACGGCAGCCTGGGCGTGGCGTTTGCTGGTCATCCTGGCCGCTGGCGTCGCCTTCCTGTGGGTGGTGGCGAGGCTCCAGATCATCGTCGTCCCGGTGCTGCTGGCCTTGATGATCAGTGCCCTGCTGGTACCGGCAGTGGACTGGCTGGACCGGCGAGGCCTGCCGCGCGGCGGCGCGGTCGCGCTGGTGTTGCTGGGCGGATTCGCGCTGCTCGGCGGTGTCCTCACCTTCGTCATCACCCAGTTCGTCGTCGGGTTGCCCGATCTGACCGAGCAGGTCACTCGCAGCATCGACACCACCCGCAAGTGGTTAATCGAAGGGCCGGCGCATCTGCGCAGTGAACAGATCACCAACGCGGGCAATGCCGCGATCCAGGCGCTGCACAACAATCAGGCGAAGTTGACCAGCGGGGTGCTGTCCACCGCGGCCACCCTCACCGAAATGCTCACCGCCGCGGTGCTGGTGCTGTTCACCTTGATTTTCTTCCTCTACGGCGGCCGCAACATCTGGCAATACGTGACCAAGATCGTCCCGGTCGACGTGCGCGACCGGGTTAGGGAAGCCGGCCGTGCCGGATTCGGGTCGCTGATCGCCTATGTGCGGGCCACCTTCCTGGTGGCACTTACCGACGCGGCCGGTGTCGGTACCGGGCTGGCGATCATGGGCGTCCCGCTGGCGCTGCCGTTGGCGTCGCTGGTGTTTCTCGGTGCCTTCATCCCGCTGATCGGCGCCCTGATCTCGGGGTTGGTGGCCGTGGTGGTCGCACTGCTGGCCAAGGGGATCGTCTACGCGCTGCTCACGCTCGGTTTGCTGATCGTGATCAATCAAATCGAGGCGCATCTGCTGCAGCCGCTGGTGATGGGGCGTGCGGTCTCCATTCACCCGCTGGGGGTGGTGCTGGCGATTTCCACTGGCGGTGTGCTGGCCGGGATCGTCGGCGCGTTGCTGGCCGTTCCGACAGTCGCGTTCCTCAACAACGCGATGCAGGTGTTGCTGGCCCGCGATCCCTCCGCCGAAGCCGAAAAGCAGACCGAGGCCGCCGACGATACGGAGTTGGTCAAGGCAAAGCCGGACAGCCCGGAGAAGGAGCCCGACTAGGACGAGCGGGCCTATAACCGTCCCTCGCGGCGCAGCAGATCCTGCGCGGACAGCCCGCCGCCGGCGCGACGGCGCGGACGGGGGTTTTCGCCATTATCGCCCTGGCCGCTGGTGTTCAGCTTCTCGGTGGCGGCGTCGGAGTCGTTGCCCTCCGGCCGCATGGCCGGGAGGGCGGTGGTGGGGTCGGCCGGGTCGCCCTTGTTCTCGTGGTTACCCGGGATTGGCATGGCTCGCGTCTGACCGGCCGACGGCGGCGGCGCGGGTGGCGGGGGTGTGGCCGGCGCCGGTGCCTGCGGCCGCGCGGGAATGACCTCGGAGTTGCCCGGCGCCGAGAAGCGCGTCGTCTTGGCTTCCGTCGGCTGGCTGGGCCTCAGTTCCGCGGCGGGCCGAAGCTCAGGCTGGCTCGCCGGACCCGAACGGGTGGCGCGCGACGGGTCCGGGGGCCCGCCGGGGTGCGTGGGATCGTGCGGTGCACGCGGTTTGGCGGCGACCAGGCTGGCCGCAACCGGCGGCCGGACCGCACGGCCGTTGACGGTAGTCCGCTTGCGCTCGTCGGGCAGGTCGATCTCGCCCAGCCCGATGCGGTTCTGCAGCCGCCGGGCCCAGCGCGGGGCCCACCAGCAGTCGTCGCCGAGCAGCTTCATCACCGAGGGCACCAGGAACATCCGCACCACGGTCGCGTCCAGCAGCAGCGCCGCCATCAGACCGAACGCCAGATACTTCATCAGCACGAGGTCGGAGAACACGAATGAACCAGCGACCACGGCGAGCACCAGGGCAGCGGCCGTGATCAGGCGCCCGGTGGTCGCGGTGCCGATCCGGATGGCCTCCGCGGTTGACATGCCACGCTCGCGCGCCTCGACCATTCGGGACACCAGGAACACCTCGTAGTCGGTGGCCAGACCGAAGCCCACCGCGACGACCAGCGCGATCACCACCACCATCAGCGGCGTCGGCGTGAAATTCAGCCATGTCGAGAAGTGCCCGTCGACGAAGATCCACGTCAGGATGCCCATCGTCGACCCGAGCGTCAGCGCGCTCATCACCGCCGCCTTGATCGGCAACACCACCGATCCGAACGCCAGGAACATCAACAACATGGTGGCGGTCAGCAACAGCACGAGCATCAGCGGAGCCTTGTCGAACAAACTGTGAATGCTGTCCTGCTCGAGCGCCGGCGTGCCGCCGACCAGCAGGGTGATGCCCTTCGGTGGGTTTATCGCCCGCAGTTCGTCGATCTTCTTGGCGGCGTCACTCCGATTGGATAGACCGTTCTGGATCACCCGCACCGTGTCGTCTTTGGGCACCGTTGTCCCGTTCGGCCCGTTGACGCAGGGGTTGCCGGCGATGGTCGGGCACGGGCGCTCCTCCCACGTCTTGTCGGTGAACCCGTTGATCCCCGCGATCCTGCTGCGGATATCGGCAACCTGCTGGTCGGTGACCTTGCTGTGGTTGTTGCTCTCGATCACCACCGTCAATTGCTCGGTCCGGTATCCCGGGAAGAGCTTGTCGAAATGCTCCTGCGCCAGGCGCACGGAATTATTCGGCGGCAGGTATTTCTCGCTCATGCCGCCGAAGGAGAGGTTGCCCAGCGGGATGACCAGCAGGATCATGCCGACAGCGATCGGGATGGCGAAGGCCAGCGGCCTCTTCATCACCCAGTTGACCAGCTTGCCCCAGAAGCCGGCCTCGACTTCTTCTCGGGTCTTGGTCTTCTGCAGCCGATCGGCGAGCCAGTTCAGGTAGGCGCGCGAGTACTTCCAATTCCGCAGGAAGGGCACCCGGAACGCGGTCCGCACGCCTAGCGCGTCGACGTGGCGACCGAGAATGCCCAGGCAGGCGGGCAGGAATGTGATCGACAGCAGGGCCGCGAGTCCCACCGCGGCGAAGATCGCGTAGGTCAGCGAATGCACGAAGCCCTGCGGCAACGCCAGCAGGCTGGCGCTGGAGGCAATGATCAGCACCGCCGAGAACGCTATCGTGCGACCGGCTGTCATCACGGTGCGCCGCACCGCGGCCTCGGTGTCGTAGCCTTCGGCGATTTCTTCCCGGAACCGGCTCACGATGAATAGCCCGTAGTCGATCGCGAGGCCGAGACCGACCAGCGAGACGACGGGTTGGGCGAAAAAGTGCACCGGGCCGTACATGGCGACGAGCCGCAGGATGCCCAGCGCGCCCGCGATGGTCAGTCCGCCCACGATGGCCGGCAGGCCGGCGGCGACCGCACCGCCGAACACCAGGAAAAGGACCACCGCTACCAGCGGCACCGCCAGCACCTCCATGCGGCGTTGGTCGGTGGCGATGGTTCCGGTCAGGGCATTGGCGATCGGCTCCAGGCCGGCGAGTTGTACCGCGCCGCCATCGAGCTTTTGCAGGTCGGGTGCGACGGCCTTGTAGTTATTGAGGATGGTGTCGTCGTCGTCGCCCTTCAGCGGAATGCTGACGAAGGTGTGCTTTCTGTCCTCGCTCACCATCCCCTTGATGAGCGGGGGCGCGTCGGCGGGGTTCTGCACTGCCAGCCAGCCGGCCCAACCGACGACCTGATCGGGATGGTCGGTTTTCAGCTTGTTGAGCTCGGCGACGACTTTGTCTCGCCACGCCTGGTCGTCCACCGTTTGCCCGTTGGGGGCGCTCAGGGTGGCGACGACCTGGCTGGTGCGGTCGCGGCCGTAGACCTTGTCGCCCAGTATCGAAGCCTTGACGGATTGACTGCCGTCGTCGTAGAAACCGCTCTGCGTGACGTGCTTACCCAGGCTCATCCCGAAGATGCCTCCGCCAAGGCACAGAGCCACCATGACCCCGATTACGATGAATCGGTAGCGGTACACAGTTCGACCCCACCAGGCGAACACCTAAGCTCCTTACTGGATCACTAACAGCGACCCGCGCATTGGTTTTCCAGTGTCACACACGCGCGGTCAATAGCGCGGCCAGCGGCCGGAACGGCTGCAGCCACGCCCCCCGGTCAGGCAGCGAATCTAGGCCGATCCGCGGCAACGGTTCCCGGAAGACACCCTCGATGTCCTCGAGGTCAACGAAGTCCAAGGTATCCGACGCTAGTGCCCAACTCGCGTGTTCGCGAAATCCGATCACCTGGACAGGGGTCACGTCAGTGGCCCCGGTGCGTGCGATTTCTTCCAGCGGCTGACGGAACGCTTGGCCGTCAGCGGATGCCACAACCAGCGCCGCGAGGCCTTCTCGACGCCGCAGTTCGATGTGCTCGAGCATGTCCCGGTCGACATCGCTGTCTTCATCTATTTTCGGCTTGGCGAAGACCGCGAATCCCACGTTGCGCAAAGCGTCTACCCACGGTCGAACCACGTCGGCGCTGCCCGGAACGATGTTGGTGAACACGGTGGCCTCGGGTTCGACGACGACGCCCGGACGGCCGGTGCTGACCTCGGCCGTGCGCGCCAGCAGCCAGCGACCAAGCGCGTCGAAACGGGGGCGTTCCAGAGCTGTCGGGCGCCGGCCCAGGATCGAGCCCAGGCCCATGTCCAGGTTGGGAGCGTCCCACACCAGCAGCACGCGCTGGGGCGCGGTATCGAGGCTCAGGTCGTCGCCGGACGGCGCCGCCGGTGAAGCCGCGGATTCCGCGGCGGTCGTTTGTGCTGCGAGGCTCATACTCATCGTCTTTTCCAGATGAACTCGGATACGGAGCTGCCCGCTTCTTGGGCTTTCAGCTCGTATTTGGTGGTGGGGCGGACGATCGAGATCGGCAGCCGGCTGCCGGGATCTGCGCGGCACAGCCGGGGTTCGCCCATGCCGACTTCGGCGATCTGCTCGGCGTAGCCGGGGTGGTCCGTCGCGGCGTGCAGGACACCACCGGGGAGTAACCGGTCCGCGATCAGGCCAACCGTGGCCGGTTGCAGGAAGCGGCGCTTGTGGTGGCGTGCCTTGGGCCACGGGTCGGGGAAATAGACACGAACCCCGGTCAGCGAACCCGGTGCGATCAGATGCTGCAGCACGTCGATCCCGTTGCCGCGGATCAACCGGATGTTGCGCACCTGCTCGCGGTCGACCGCGCACAGCAGCTGGGCCAGGCCCCGCCGGTAAACCTCCACCGCGATCACGTCGATTTCAGGTTCGTCGAGCGCCATCGCCAGCGTCGATATACCACTGCCGCAACCGATCTCGAGCACCAGTGGCGCCTCCCGGCCAAACCAGGCACGAGTGTCCAGCGGTTCCAAGTGGCTCGGTATTTCGGACAGGCCCACTGTCGGCCACAGCCGGTCCCAGGTCTCCCGCTGGGCGCCGGACAGGGTGGAGCGCCTGGAGCGGAAACTTGTGGCCGGCAGATAGCCCCGTTCAGGGGCACCCGAACCGGACGGCTCGGGCGCTGGCGTCATGGCTGCTTCGATCTCCAGGCCGGCTCCCACCTCCACCGGGGCATCAGGACACGTCCCGACCCCGGGTTGCGCATGCATTTGTCCATGGTGGCCCATGAACCCCCGATGTTGCCGCTCCTGGTCCAGATTGATACCCAACAGTTGCCTTCAACTGGTAACAGATAAGCGGTGGCTCGCAACTCGGTGACGCAAGTGCCACTATTCGGTGGGGCCCGATCGGCTGCCCGGCAAACAGGCCTGGCACCGGCGATGACCCCGCATTCGGCGGGAGCAACGCCGGCGTGGGGAAGCCGGCCAATCGGATCGAGCAGGCAAGAAATGAAGGTACGGGGGCACCAAGTTTTCGTCGACGAGCTGGCGCGATTTGCTGCCGGCTGCGCCGACGCGCGGGTTATCGCGATCGCCGACAAAGCCGCCGCACCGCTGCGGGTGGCGGTCCGCGGACGCCGGGGGGTGGGCCGCAGCACCGTGGCACGCGCGCTGGCACAGACCGCGGCCGCGTCGGGAATCACCGTGATGCCATCCGCGGGCGAGGCCGAGGTGGTCGTCCAGGTGATCGTCGAGGTGGTCAAACCCGAGGACGCGATCGCGATCGCGACCGCCGGGTGCCCGGTGCTGACCGTGCTCACCAAGGCCGATCTGATCGGGCCGCTGGCGGGCCGCATCGGGACCGCGCCGCTCGCGGCCGCGCGGACTCGCTGTGCCGA
This sequence comes from Mycobacterium sp., assembly GCA_035996225.1. Classification (GTDB taxonomy): domain Bacteria; phylum Actinomycetota; class Actinomycetes; order Mycobacteriales; family Mycobacteriaceae; genus Mycobacterium. The sequence continues at coordinate 29,135 of DASYJS010000259.1, forward strand.
TCTCGCCGAGCTCGTCGGGGTTCCCGTCGAACCGATGAACGCCTTGCTGGCCGTTGCCGCGATCGAGGGGCTGGACGACACGTCGTGGGCGGCGTTGCAGTCGCTGGCCGCCCATCCCGGCGGCTCCACTTGCCTGGACGGCTCCTTCGAGGGGTTCGTGGCGGCCGATAACCCGGTGCCGACCGACGCGCGGCTGCGGCTGCTGGACACCCTGGACCTGGTCGGCACGGCGCTGGGTATTGCCGCGGTGCGTCGGGGCGGCACGCCAACACAGGTCAGGGCGCTGCTGCGCCGGATCAGTTGCGTCGATTCAGTCATCGACACGTTGTCTGCCCTCGGCGCCGAGGTGCGCTACCAGCGGATACTCGGGGCGATCGCGGAGTTGGAGGCCCTGGCCGTCGGCACCGCCGGGATCGCAGAGCAGGTCAGCGGCTTCCTGTCCCGCGACGACACCGTGATCGCGCGGATGGCCGCCGCGGTCGAGGTGGCCGAGGCGTCCGGGCACAACGTCGGCCGCTGCGACGATCCGGCCGAACACCTGCCCCGGGCAGTGCGGTGGCAGCGCTATAGCCGCGGCTCGATGAGCGAGTTGCACCGCGCCTATGGTGCCGACATCGTCCGAGGTTCACTGCGGCTGTGGTCGCGGACTCGGGAGCCATGGTGAGCGACAAGGCTTCTGGCGATTCGGCAGCACAGGTCGACGAACTGGTGGCGGCGATCGGGCCGCGGCTGGATTCGCCCGCCATCAGCCGCCACGACGTCGTGCTGGTGACCGGCCCGTGGATGGCCGGCGTGACCGGGGTAGCCACCGCGCTGGGCGAGCGGCTGCCTCAGCACAAATTCGTGGAGTCCATGGATCTGCGGCCCGGAGAGGCGCCGATGGCGGTGGTGTTCGTTGTCTCCGCGGCCGCCCAACTGACCGAATCGGACTGTGCACTGCTGGACGCCGCCGCCGAGCACACCGACGTGGTGGTCGGCGTGGTGTCCAAGATCGACGTGCACCGCGCCTGGCGCTACACGCTCAGCGTCAACCGCGACCTGCTGGCCGCACATGCGCCGCGCTACGCCCAGGTGCCGTGGATAGGTGCGGCCGCCGCACCCGAGTTGGGCGAGTCGCTGCTGGATGAACTGGTCGACACGGTTTCGGCGCAGCTTGCCGTTTCGGATGTCGAGCGGCGAAATCGGTTGCGGGCCTGGGAATCCCGGCTTCATACGGTCGCGCAGCGGTTCGACCGCGACGCGGACGGCGCCGGCCGGAGGGCCCGGGTGGACGCGCTGCGCGAGGAGCGCAGCACTGCCCTGCGTGAGCGTCGCCAACTGAAATCCGAGCGCACCATCACCTTGCGCGGCCAGATCCAGCAGGCACGGGTCCAGCTATCGCACTCCGCGCGCAACCGTTGCTCGACGGTGCGCAGCGAACTACAAGAAGACGCCGCGCGTCTGCCCCGGCGAAATATGGCCGGGTTCGAGGCGTACGCGCGAGGCCGGGCCGCCGAGGTGGTCGGCGAGGTGTACGAAGGCACCACCAGCCACCTTGACGACGTCGCGCGCGAGCTGGATGTGCCGATGGAGTTGCCACCCGTCGAGCAGCTGCCGACGGTCGACGTCGCGCCTGCGCCGCTGAAATCGCGGCGCCAGGAGACCTGGCTGATGATGCTGTTGGGAGTCGGGTTCGGGGTGGGCGTCGCGCTGACGCTCAGCCGGCTGGTGGCCGGCGTGGCCCGGCGGCTGAATTCGGCAGTAGAGATCGCCGGCGCCGCGGCGTGCGTGGCAGTCGGCGTGGCGGTCACCTTCCTGGTGGTCAACCTGCGGGCCCTGCTGCATGACCGCGCGTTGCTGGACCGCTGGGTGGGCGATCTGACGTCGTCGCTGCGGTCGGTGGTGGAGGAGTTGGTCGCGACCCGCGTGCTGGCCGCCGAGTCGCTGCTGAGCACCGGGCTGGTAGTCCGCGACGAGGCCGAGAACGAGCAGGTGTCAGAGCAGGTCGGCGCCATCGATACTGAGCTGCGCGAGCACGCCATCGCCGCGGCACGCGCCGCCGCGGCCCGGGACCGCGAAATGCCCATCGTTGCGGCTGCGCTGAATGCGGTGCGTGCAGAACTTGGACAAACGGGTATACCTCAACCCCATGGCCCCGCCGACAACGCCGGCGGTGCCGAAACCGCTAAATCGGCCCCGAGGAGCGCGGATGAGGACAATTTCTAACCTTTTTGTCGTTTCTGAATCGTTGATGTGAGAAGGCTTATACCCGCCCGGGCCTTCCCCAGCAAGGGGATCGCGATAGCCTGTAGCTAACGCCACCATGTCAATATTTGTGTGGGCCTTTGCATACGCATTCACAATATGCCCACACGTACGGAGATGAATTCAGGAGAGTTCGATGACCTCAGCGACCATTCCCGGTCTGGACACCGCACCCACCAAACATCAGGGGCTGCTGGCGTGGGTAGAGGAGATCGCCGAGCTGACCCAGCCCGACCGGGTGGTGTTCGCTGACGGCTCCGACGAGGAGTTCAACCGGCTGGCCGCGCAGTTGGTCGAGGCCGGCACTTTGAAGAAGCTGAACGAGGAGAAGCACCCCAACTCCTACCTGGCGCTGTCCGACCCGTCCGACGTGGCGCGGGTGGAGTCGCGGACCTTCATCTGTTCCGAGCGTGAGATCGACGCCGGTCCGACCAACAACTGGACGGACCCGGCCGAGATGCGGTCCACGCTGACCGAGCTGTACCGCGGCTGCATGCGCGGCCGGACCATGTGGGTGGTGCCGTTCTGCATGGGACCCCTGGGCGCCGACGACCCCAAGCTGGGCGTGGAGATCACCGACTCCGAGTACGTCGTCATCTCGATGAAGGTGATGACCCGGATGGGCAAGGCCGCCCTGGAGAAGATCGGCGACGACGGATTCTTCGTCAAGGCGCTGCATTCGGTGGGGGCGCCGCTGGAGCCGGGGCAGAAGGACGTGCCGTGGCCCTGCAACGACACCAAGTACATCACCCACTTCCCGGAGACCCGCGAGATCATGAGCTACGGCTCGGGCTACGGGGGTAACGCGCTGCTGGGCAAGAAGTGCTACTCGCTGCGTATCGCCTCGGCGATGGCCCACGACGAGGGCTGGCTCGCCGAGCACATGCTGATCCTCAAGCTGATCTCTCCGGAGAACAAGGCGTACTACTTCGCCGCGGCCTTCCCGTCGGCGTGCGGCAAGACCAACCTGGCGATGCTGCAGCCGACCATCCCGGGCTGGCGCGCCGAAACGCTCGGCGACGACATCGCCTGGATGCGGTTCGGCAAGGACGGCCGGCTCTACGCTGTCAACCCCGAGTTCGGTTTCTTCGGGGTCGCGCCGGGCACCAACTGGAAGTCCAACCCCAACGCGATGCGCACCATCGAGGCCGGCAACACCGTCTTCACCAACGTGGCACTCACCGACGACAACGACGTGTGGTGGGAAGGCCTGGAAGGCGAGCCCGACCACCTGATCGATTGGAAGGGCAACGACTGGGTCCTGCGCGAATCGGATACCAAAGCGGCGCACCCGAATTCGCGGTACTGCACCCCGATGTCGCAGTGCCCCATCCTGGCTCCCGAGTGGGACGACCCGCAGGGTGTGCCGATTTCCGGCATCCTGTTCGGGGCGCGCCGCAAGACGACCGTGCCGCTGGTGACGCAGGCCCGCGACTGGCAGCACGGCGTCTTCATGGGCGCCACCATGGGCAGCGAGCAGACCGCCGCGGCCGAGGGCAAGGTCGGCACCGTGCGCCGCGACCCGATGGCGATGCTGCCGTTCCTGGGCTACCACGTCGCTGACTACTTCCAGCACTGGATCGACCTGGGCAAGAACGCCGACGACTCCAAGCTGCCAAAGGTGTTCTTCGTCAACTGGTTCCGTCGCGACGAAGACGGCGGCTTCCTGTGGCCGGGCTTCGGCGAGAACAGCCGGGTGCTCAAGTGGATCGTCGACCGCATCGAACACCAGGCCGGCGGTCAGGACACCCCGATCGGTATCGTGCCGACGGCCGAGGACCTGGACCTGGACGGGCTCGACATCGAGGGCAGCGACGTGACCAAGGCGCTGGCGGTCAACGCGGCCGAGTGGCGCGAGGAACTGCCGTTGATCGAGGAGTGGTTCGAGTTCATCGGCGACAAGCTGCCCACCGGCGTCAAGGACGAGTTCGAGGCGCTCAAGCAGCGGCTGTCCGAGGCGGGCTAAGACCCGCTAGAACATGTTGAATCGGGCTGGCGCGCAAGACGCGCCGGCCCGATTTTCTTGATAGGGCTTCGTTGGCAAACGCCACGCCTCGATTCCAGTCGGGTGTTTGGAAGCGCATGCTTGTGTCTATAGATAGCTAACACCCGATCCTGGAAGGCCGACGATGAAGTCTGTGAAGTCCAAGACACCCTCCGCGCTCACGATTGTGGTTGCCGCGGCTGGAATTCTGTTCAGTGGATGCTCCGCGTCGCAGGTGATCAACACCGGCGGTGATACCAAGTGCAAGGACTTCACCACCCAGGATGAGAAGAAGCAGAACGACGAGATCAGCAAAATGCTGAAGGACAAGAGCGGCCAAGACCCGACCACTTTGGAGATTTCCGCGACGCGTTTGTCGGCTCAGACTTACTGCCAAACGCTGGGCAAGCCGGACAGCAAGATCTCCGAGGCGCCGCACGGCTGACGCCTGATGAGGCCCCGCCTTTGGGCCACTTAACACCCGTCAAATTCGGCGGCGGTACAGTCGGCGCATGCAGATACGCCCCCATATCGGCGCCGACAAACCTGCTGTCATCCTCTATCCGTCCGGAACGATCGTCACCTTCGACGACCTCGAGGCTCGCGCCAACCGGCTGGCACACCGGTTCCGCAAGGCCGGTCTGCGCGAAGGCGACAGCGTCGCGATCCTGATGGAGAACAACGAGCACATCCACGCGGTCATGTGGGCGGCTCGGCGCAGCGGCTTGTACTACGTGCCGATCAACACCCACCTGACGGCAGCCGAAGCCGCCTACATCATCGACAACAGCAACGCCAAGGGGATCATCGGGTCGACGGCGCTGAGGGAAGTCTGCGCGGGCCTGGCCGAGCATCTACCGGGCGGCCTACCGGATCTGTTGCTGATCGCTAGTCCTGACCAAGAAGGCGACCTCCCGGGTTGGGAGCGTTACCCGGAATGTGTTGAAGGACAACCGGACACCCCGATCGACGACGAAATAGAGGGCGACCTGCTGCAGTACTCCTCGGGCACCACCGGCCGGCCCAAGGGGATCAAACGCGAATTGCCGCACGTCCCCCCGGAGCAGGCGCCGGGCATGATGTCGGCGCTGGTCGGGTTCTGGCTGGATCCGGACGCGGTCTACCTGAGTCCGGCCCCGCTCTATCACACCGCACCGTCGGTGTGGTCGATGACCATTCAGGCCGGTGGCATCACCACGGTGGTGATGGAGCGCTTCGACGCCGAGGGCACCCTCGACGCGATCCAGCGCCACCGGGTTACCCATGGCCAGTTCGTCCCGGCCATGTTCGTCCGGATGCTGAAACTGCCTCAGAGCGTTCGTGATTCGTATGACCTATCCAGCCTCAAGCGGGTGATGCACGCCGCGGCACCGTGTCCCGTACAGATCAAGAAGCAGATGATCGACTGGTGGGGACCGATCGTCGACGAGTACTACGCTTCCTCGGAAGCGCACGGGTCGACACTCATCAGTGCCGAGGACTGGCTAACGCATCCGGGTTCGGTGGGCAAGCCGATGACGGGCGGGGTGCACATTCTCGACGAGGACGGCAACGAGTTGCCGCCCGGTGCGGCCGGCGAAATCTACTTCGAGGGCGGCTATTCGTTCGAATACCTCAACGACCCAACGAAAACCGCCGCGTCGCGCGACAAGCACGGCTGGATGACCGTCGGCGACATCGGCTACCTCGACGAGGACGGCTACCTGTACCTCACCGACCGGCGGCACCACATGATCATCTCCGGCGGGGTGAACATCTACCCGCAGGAAGCCGAGAACCTTCTGGTCACCCACCCGAAGGTGCTGGACGCGGCGGTGTTCGGGGTGCCCGACGCCGAGATGGGCCAGCGGGTCATGGCGGCCGTGCAGACCGTCGAGGAGGCCGATGCCACCGATCAGTTCGCCGACGAACTGATGGCGTGGCTGCGAGACCATTTGTCGCACTTCAAATGCCCACGCTTTGTCGCGTTCGAGGCACAGCTGCCGCGCACCGACACCGGCAAGCTCTACAAGAACGGGCTGATCGAGAAATACTCGGTGTGACCGATGCTCCGAGTGGTCCAGCTATCGAACTCAGCATCGAGCGCGCCGGAGGCCGGCCCAGCGTCGCCGCCGGGTGTGATTGTCGGCGTCGGCTCGGCCGCTGAGATTGCCCAAGGCCAATCCTGGCTCCAGGCAGCGACTTTCACGCTGACCGAGGATGCCTGCGCTGACCGCCGGGTGGTCACCGTCGACTCGGTTCCCGAGACGCTGACCGAACTCCGCACACGTTGTGAGCACTGGCCGCATGCCAGCAGCGTCTGCGACGATGTGCTGCGCGCCGTGCGGCCCGACGGCCCGGCATTGGCTCCAGTGGTGACCGAATCGCTGGCCTACTCGACCTTGCAATCCGGTCCGGAGTTCGCCCGCTGGCTCGAGGAACGCGGCCCGGCCCGCATGCCCGAGATCGCCGACCCGGTGCAGGCCGAGCGCGACGGCGACACCCTGCAAATCCGGTTCAACCGGCCGCAACGCCACAACGCGTTTTCCACCGATGCGCGCGCCGCGCTGCTCGAGGCGCTGACCGTCGCGCAGCTGGACCCATCGGTGACCGGGATTGTGTTGAGCGGCAACGGTCCCTCATTTTGCAGCGGCGGAGACCTCGCCGAATTCGGCACCTGCGCCGACCCGGCCACCGCGCACCTGGCCCGCACTCGTCATAGCCCGGCCTTGGCGCTCGATGCGCTCACGGCCAGGCTTGGCCGGTCCTGCCGCGCCGAGGTACACGGCCGGGTGCTGGGCAGCGGATTGGAGATGGCCGCATTCTGCGGATGGGTTGAGGCGCAAGAAGATTCGCTCTTCGGACTACCCGAACTGAGTCTGGGACTGATCCCCGGCGCCGGCGGCACGGTCAGCGTCACGCGCCGCATCGGCCGCTGGCGTACGGCCTATCTGGTGCTGACCGGCCGCATCATCGGCACGGATACCGCGCTGGATTGGGGACTAGTGGATGCGACTTACGTTGGCGCGCAAAGGGTTGCTCAGTAGCCCGAGAATGTGGTGGTGGTGGTCGACGGGATGCTCGAGACGGCGACCACGGCGATGACGATGTACAAGATGGCGACGATCGCATAGGTGACGCCACCCGCGATTGCGCCGATGATCGCCCACTTCTTGGCGTTGCTCGACGCTTCCTGCGCCTCACCGAACCGGCCTTGGGACCACAACCCGGCGACCTTGTTCGAGTAGACGAGCGACACAATCCCAAACGGGAGGCAACACAGGACCGTGCACAGAATCGCCCAGACGAGGTAGTTGTCGGGTTCCTGTTGGCCCTGCCAACCCACCGGCTGCTGGGCCGGCCAGCCCCCTGGCTGTTGCGGCTGCTGCCAGCCTTGCTGCGGCTGGCCTTGCCACTCCGGCTGCTGCGGTTGGCCCTGCCATTCCGGTTGCTGGCCCTGCCACTCGGGAGAACCTTCGTACGGCCCTGGGGGATAACTCATGGCAACCGACTTTCTTTCGGTCCAACAGGTTTACTCCCGCGCCGCTTTGCTGGTGCGCAAGTCAGGCAAATATAGCGCACAAGGTGTGGTCGGGCGCCGGATTCAGATCCCGCCCCGGGCGACCAGCTGCCCGGCAATGACATTGCGCTGGATCTCATTCGTGCCCTCGCCGACGATCATCAGGGGCGCGTCGCGAAAGTAGCGCTCGACGTCGTACTCGGTGGAGTAGCCGTAACCGCCGTGGATGCGTACCGCGTTCAGGGCGATCTCCATCGCGACCTCGGAGGCGAACAGTTTGGCCATCCCGGCCTCCATGTCGCAGCGTTCGCCGCTGTCGTAACGCTCGGCCGCGTAACGGGTGAGCTGGCGGGCGGCGGTGAGTTTGGTGGCCATGTCGGCAAGATAGTTGCCGACGGCCTGATGCCTCCAAATCGGCCGGCCGAAACTCTCCCGCTGCTGGGCGTAAGCCAACGCGTCCTCGAGCGCCGCGGTCGCCACGCCCAGGGCCCGGGCAGCCACTTGGATGCGGCCCGTTTCGAGCCCCTTCATCATTTGCGAAAAGCCCTCGCCCGTAAGGCCTCCCAAGACGGCCGATGCGGGCGCGGCAAAGTTGTCGAAGGACAGCTCACAGGACTCGACGCCCTTGTAGCCCAACTTGGGTAGGTCCCTGGATATCGTCAGACCCGGCCCGTGCTCGACAAGCACAATCGAGATGCCCCGATGCCGCGGTGTGGCATTCGGGTCGGTCTTGCACAGCAGCGCGATCAGTCCGGAATGACGCGCGTTGCTGATCCAGGTTTTGGCACCGTTGATCAGCAATCCCTCCGATCCGTCCGGCAGCGCGGTGGTCGAGATGTTCTGTAGGTCGGAGCCGCCGCTGGGCTCGGTCAATGCCATGGTGGCGCGCAGCTCGCCGGTGGCCATCGGCGGCAGGTAGGTCCGCTTCTGCTCCTCGGTGCCGAACAGGGTCAGCAGCTTGGCGACCACGGTGTGCCCGCCCATCGCGCCGGCCAGGCTCATCCAGCCGCGGGCCAGCTCCTGGGTGACCCGCACATAACCGGGCATCGACACCGGCGACCCGCCGTATTCCTCGGGGATGGCAAGGCCGTAGATGCCGATCCGCTTCATCTGTTCGATCCACGCCTCGGGGTAGGTGTTGGCGTGCTCGACCTCGCGGACGGTCGGTTTGACCTCGCGGTCGATGAACGCCCGCACCGTGGCGACCAGCATGTCTTCTTCGTCGTCCACCTGGTATCACCCTCCTGCGTTGACCCCCGATTCGACAGCCTGCCAGCATGTGGCGTTGTGACGGGTAACGGGTATGCGGGGATCCGCGAGGGCGGTCCGTACTTCGACGACCTCTCGAGAGGCCAGGTCTTCGACTGGGCGCCGGTGGCGACGCTCTCGGCGGGAATGGCCGCCGCCCATCAGGCGATCGTGGGGGACCGGTTGCGACTGGCCTTGGACGCTGACCTGTGTGCCGCGGTGACCGGCGCGCCGGGGCCCCTGGCGCATCCGGGACTGGTCTGCGATGTCGCAATCGGGCAGAGCACCCTGGTCACCCAGCGGGTCAAAGCCAACCTGTTCTACCGGGGGCTGACGTTTCACCGGTTCCCGGTGATCGGCGACTCCCTCTACACCCGGACCGAAGTGGTTGGGCTGCGCGCCAACTCGGTCAAGCCTGGCCGCGCGCCGACGGGGCTAACGGCGCTGCGGATGACCACGATCGACCAGGCCGATCGATTGGTGCTCGATTTCTACCGCTGCGCCATGCTGCCCGCCAGCCCAGACTTCAATCCCGATCAGGCGCCCAGCGACGATCTGTCCACCATCGGCGCCGATGTGGCGCCGCCGGCCGTGAATCCGGCCGCCCAATGGGACGGCGCGGTCTTCCGAAAGCGGGTGCCCGGACCGCATTTCGACGCCGCCATGGCTCCTGCGGTGCTGCACAGCAGCGGCGACGTCGTCACAAACGCGCCCGAACTGGCCAGGATCACTCTGAATATTGCTGCTGTACATCATGATTCGCGGGCCGGCGGGCGTCGCCTGGTGTATGGCGGACACACCATCGGGCTGGCGCTCGCGCAGGCGAGCAGGCTGCTGCCGAATCTGGGGATAGTGCTGGGCTGGGTGTCTTGCGATCACACCGGGCCGGTGTACGAGAGTGACACCCTGTACAGCGAGTTGCACGTGGAGTCGGCCGAGCCAACCGAGGATGGGGGCGTGCTGGGACTACGGTCGCTGGTCTACGCGGTCAGTGACTCTTCCGGCGATCCCGACCGAGCGGTGCTGGACTGGCGGTTCAGCGCGCTGCACTTCTAACCGGTTCGCGAGCAGCGGCGTTACGCTGGCGGCCGTGAGCTCGGCGGTGTCCAACTGGGGAAGCAGCGGGCTGGCCTACCTGACCGGCCTGCCCTACGGGCGCCCTGACTTCTCCCGCGCCGACGTGCTGACCCGCGCCGAGCAGGTCGCCGCGGCGCTCGGCACCCATTTGGGTGTCACCGTCGATGCGGCCACCCTGCTGACCGGGCGAGCCGGACTGCTCGGGTTGAGCCGCGGCGGGCGGATCTCGGCCGGTGGTGGCACCCGGCTGCTCTCGGCGCGCGACGGCTGGTGCGCGTTGACGCTGTCGCGCCCCGACGACATCGCCGCTGTCCCCGCCTTGCTGGAGGTCGAGAGGGTGCCAGTCGACCCGTGGCCGGTGCTGCAGCTTTGGGCCGCAACATGTCTCGTGTCGGAGATCACCGAGCGGGCGAGTCTGCTCGACATCCCGGCGGCTGGCCTGGGTGAGGTTGCGGCCGCGCTGCCGCGGATACACCCGATGGGCACCCGGGCCGACGCGCGCAGGTTCGCGGACCTGCTGGTGGCCGACCTGTCGTCGATGTGGGCCGGGCCGCTGTGCGGGCAGCTGCTGGCCCACGCCGGAGCCACCGTCGTCAAAGTCGAAAGTCCACGCCGCCCGGACGGCACCCGGCAAGGCAATCGCCAATTCTTCGACTGGATGAACGGTGAAAAGCTGTCCTACTCCCTCGATTTCGACAGTCAGGCCGACGAGCTGCGCGAGCTGCTCGCGGTCGCCGACATCGTGATCGAAGGCTCGCGGCCCGCGGCGCTGACCCGGCGCCGGCTGGGACCCGAGCACATCGCGCCGCGAGCCGGCCGCATCTGGCTGCGCATCAGCGGGTATGGCCAGGACCCCGCACGGCCCGCATTCGGTGACGATGCCGCCGTGGCCGGCGGGTTGGTCAGCTCCGGCGGCCCCGCAGGCTTTGAAGGGCCGGTATTCTGCGGGGACGCCATCGCGGATCCCCTCACGGGTCTGGAGGCGACCTCGGCCGTGACCGAGTCGCTGGCCCGGGGCGGCGGCGAGTTGATCCACGTGTCGATGGCGGAGACCGCCGCGCGCTACGCGGCGCTGCCCATCACCGCGCCGGTCTCAGAATGCCCGGCGTCGCCGCCCCCACCTCCGCCGTCGTGCGACCGAGCTGCCGAGCTGGGCGCCGATAACGACGTCGTGCGGCACTTGGTCGCCGAAAAGCGCCTGTTGTCATGCTGATTCAGCGGGCAATGTTGCTGGACGGCACGACGACCGACATCCGGGTCGGCGCGGTGATCGACGAGGTGGGCGACGGCCTGGCCGCCCAACGCGGCGAGATCGTGCTCGACGCGCGCGGCGG
>DASYJS010000260.1:0-25566 GCA_035996225.1 Mycobacterium sp.
CACCCGGTCAGCTGGCGCTCGGTCTCGGAGTGGTGGCCCTGGACGGACGGCTGGGCGTCGGTCGCGTGGCGGCGCGCGGGCTGCTGGTCGCCTTGGTGGTCCCGGCGTTGTTCACCGACTGGGACGGGCGCGGCGTGCAAGACCGGTTGACCAACACGGCAGTGGTGCGGCGCTGAATCCGATGGCGGCGACCCGCTGCGCCCGCCTTCGCCGCGCTTCCGATCGCCGGTTAATCCGACGGCTCCTACTTGCGGCGCACGGTGCGCTGCATGCCGCGCATCTTGCCGGCGTTGGGTAGCGGTCCCTTCGGCATGACGGCGGCACCGGCCCGCGTTCCCAGCGCGGCCAACCGCGACTCCAGGGTGTCCATTTGCTTGACGGTGATGTTGGCCGGAAGCTTGGTCAGATGACGCTCCAGCTTGCCCAGCGGAACCTCACCGTCACCGTTGCCGACGATGACGTCGTAAATCGGCACGTCGCCGACCAGCCGCGCGGTGCGTTTCTTCTCTTGGGCCAGTAGCGGTTTGACCCGAGCCGTCGACCCCTCGCCGACGAAGATGACGCCCGGGCGGCCGATCACGCGATGCACCGCGTCGAAGTGTCCGGTGGCGGCCACACCTGGAGTGACCCGCCACTTGCCGCGCAGGTTGTCCAGCACCCAGGCCGCCGCGCCGGTTTGCCCTTCAGCTTGGCGGTAGACCGATTTCTGGGCCCGGCGGCCGAAGATGATGAAGGCCACCAGCGCGCCCAGCACCACGCCGAGCGGGATCAGGGTGATCATCGTCAACCCACCGACCAGCACACCGGCCGTCACGCAGGCGCCCACGATCAGGACGAAGGCGCCGATCATGTAGGGGAGCAGGCGCTTGTCCTGTTTGCGCTGAACGTTGAATGCCTGCCACAGCTGGCCGCGGCGCTCCTTGGACGCGGCCTTGCGGGCGGCCTGCGCTGCTGCCCGGGCGGCCTTGTTCTCGGCAGTATTGCGGGGTTTAGCCATAATCACTAAGAATACGTGCGCGCGGGTGGCCGACGGGCCCGAGTTACCCCAGAGCGTCCGAGGTGCGGCTGCGCACGGCCTGCTCATACAACCGGCCCGCCCTGTACGACGAGCGCACCAGCGGCCCGGCCAGCACGCCCGCGAAGCCCAACCCCTCGGCGTGCTGCGCGAACTCGTCGAACTCCTCCGGCTTTACCCAGCGCTCCACCGGGTGGTGCCGCGCCGACGGTCGCAGGTACTGAGTGATGGTGACGATGTCGCAACCGGCGTCGTGCAGGTCGGCCAGGGCGGTGCGCACCTCGTCGGGGGTTTCGCCAAGGCCGAGAATCAGGTTGCTCTTGGTGACCAGGCCGACGTCGCGCGCCGACGTCAGCACGCCCAGGCTGCGCTGGTAGGTGAATGCGGGCCGGATCCGCTTGAAGATGCGAGGCACCGTTTCGACGTTGTGCGCCAACACTTCCGGGCGCGACTCGAAGACTTCCGCAAGGCGCGCGGGCTCGCCGTTGAAGTCGGGGACCAACAGTTCGACGCCGGTCGACGGGTTGAGTTCTTTGATCGCGCGCACGGTCTCGGCATACAGCCACGCTCCGCCGTCGGGCAGGTCATCGCGGGCGACGCCGGTGACGGTGGCATAGCGCAATCCCATCGTCTGCACGCTTTGGGCGACGCGGCGGGGCTCATCGAGATCCAGCTCGGCTGGCTTGCCGGTGTCGATCTGGCAGAAGTCGCAACGGCGGGTGCACTGATCACCGCCGATCAAAAAGGTGGCTTCCCGGTCTTCCCAGCATTCGAAGATATTGGGGCAACCCGCCTCTTCGCAGACGGTGTGCAACCCCTCTCGCCGGACCAGGTTCTTGAGCTCGGTGTACTCCGGTCCCATCCGGACCCGCGTCTTGATCCACGGTGGCTTGCGCTCAATCGGGATCTGCGCGTTGCGCACTTCCAAGCGCAGCAACTTGCGGCCTTCGGGCGCAACTGTCACGGTGTCGATGCTACGCGGGCGCCGGTGGGCTGCCAGCTAAGGGCGAGATGGCCGTCCAGTGCATCACAGACGGCGGCCGCGACCGCCGCGCGGACATCGTCGACGGTCACCCTGCGCCCCAATTCGGCGGACAGCGACGTCACCCCGGCGTCGCTGATCCCGCACGGCACGATGGCCGCGAACGCGTCCAGATCGCAGTCGCAATTCAGCGCAAACCCGTGCAGCGCGGTCGCGCGCGAGACCCGTACGCCGATCGCGGCGACCTTGCGGTCGCGCCGGCCGGCCCCACCGGGCACCCACACCCCGGACCGCCCTTCGACTCGTGTCGTCTCCAGGCCCACATCGGCGCACACCTTGATCAGCGATTCCTCAAGGCGCCGAACGTAATTGACCACATCGAGCGGTTCGCCCAACCCGATGACCGGGTAGCCGACCAACTGCCCCGGACCGTGCCAAGTGATCTTGCCGCCGCGGTCGGTGTCTATGACGTCTGCGACGCGAGCATCGCTGACCGGTCGTTCGTGCGGCTCGGTGCGCCGTCCGGCGGTGTAGACCGCGGGGTGCTCCAGCAGGAGGAGCGTGTCGCTGCCGCCGGCGACCCTGGAGTCGGCCAGATCGCGCTGCAACTGCCAGGCGGTGCGATAGTCGACAGTCCCCAGGTGGCGGACGTCGATCGCGGTGGCCTGCGACCGGATAGAGCTCATGATCGCGAGGTTACTCGGGTGATCGCGGGGGCCGCTTCGCGCATCGACGGTTGACTGTCGTTGAACCTGTAATCACTTGTGCAACTTACGTTTCAGTGGTTTCTTGGCGCGGCTTTTTGTCGGTGGGTGGCGCTAGTTTTGTCGGTATGAGTTCAGGTGTCATCACAGACGGGGACGCCGCCACGGCGGCCTTCAATACGTTGGACGACGCGCTCGAAACCGTTCTCGGGCTCAACGGGGAGATGCTGCACAATCGCGAGCGGCTGGCGATGCTGCAACGATACGAGCAGGTCCGACGACGCGTGACCGCCGGCGAGCATCCGCTGATCAATCAGCTCGCACGCGATGCCACCCCTGACGAGCTTGGCGGGAAACTCTCCCATGCGATCGCCGACTGGACCCAGACCAGCCGAGCCGAAGCGGGCAGACGCGTGCGTGAGGCAGCCGATCTGGGCGAGCGGCGAGCACTCACCGGCGAACCGCTGGCACCCGTCTTGGCGGCCACCGCCGCCGCCCAACGAGACGGGCGGCTGGGCCGCGAGCACGTCGCGGTGATCCGCCGCTTCTATCACCAGCTGCCGGGCTGGATCGACGCCGACACCCGTGCCCGCGCCGAGGCCGACCTGGCCAGGTTGGCCACTCAATACCGCCCTGACCAACTCGCTGGCCTGGCTGATCGGCTGGCGGACTGCCTGAACCCCGATGGCAGCTACAGCGACGACGATCGCGCGCACCGGCGGGGAGTCACGATGGGCAGGCAAGGGGCCGATGGCATGTCGGCGCTGAGCGGCTGGCTGACACCGGAGGCCCGGGCCACCCTGGAGGCGGTGCTGGCGAAGTTGGCTGCGCCGGGCATGTGCAACCCGAATGACCACACCCCGTGCACCGACGGCGCACCTGGGCAGGACGCCATCGACCGCGATGTCCGCTCGGCAGCACAGCGCAACCATGACGGTCTCAATGCCGCGCTGCGCGCGGTACTGGCCAGCGGAAAACTGGGTCAACACAATGGGCTGCCCGCCTCGATCATCGTCTCCACGACGCTGGCCGAACTGGAAGCGGTGGCTGGGCACGGCATTACCGGCGGCGGCACCCGGCTGCCAATCAGCGACGTGATCCGCCTGGCCCGCAACGCTCACCACTATCTGGCCGTCTTCGACAAGGCCAAACCCGTCGCGCTGTATCACAGCAAACGACTCGCCTCACCCGGTCAACGGATTGTGCTCTACGCCAAAGATATTGGTTGTTCAGCACCCGGATGTGACGTCGGCGGCTATCACTGCGAAGTCCACCACGTCACCGACTACGCCCAATGCCACACCACCGGCATCGACAACCTCACCCTGACCTGCGGACCGCATCACCGACTCCTGCGACCCCGCGGGTGGAGCACCCGAAAACGCGCCAACGGCGACACCGAATGGATCCCGCCGCCACACCTGGATCGTGGACAACCGCGCACCAACACCTTCCACCACCCCAACAAACTTCTCCTCGACCCAGACGACGGCGAGGCTGCGTAGGAATCTAGTCGTGGTCGCGCCGGGCGGTGGCGTAGCCAAGCGCCTCGCCAATGGTGTTGTGGTGGAACTGGAAACCGGCGCGCTCCAGCGCGGACGGGATGGCCCGCTGACCGGTCAGCAGCCCCTCTTCGGCAAATTCGCCGAGCGCGGTCCGCACCGCGAAGGCCGGCAGCATCAGCGGAGTCGGACGATTGACAGCGCCCCCGAATGCGGTGGTGAACTCGGCGTTGGTGACGGGCGCGGGTCCGGTCATGTTCACCGGGCCCGACAGCGACGGATGCGCGATTGCGAACAGCAAGGCCCGCACTTCGTCTTCCAGACTGATCCACGACATGTACTGACGGCCACCGCCCAGCCGGGCCCCCAGGCCCACCGAGAACAGCGGGCGCATCCGGCGCAACGCACCGCCCGCGGCGGCCAGCACCAGGCCGGTGCGGGCCAGCACGACGCGGGCGCCGCCGTATTGGGCCGCTAGCGTGGCGGCCTCCCAGTCCTCGCAGAGCTGGGCAAGGAAACCCGTTCCCGCCCGGTCGTTTTCGTCGACCACACGGTCTTTGGTGTTCCCGTAATAGCCCACGGCGCTGGCATTGATCAAGATTTCGACGCCGGCTTCGGCGACCGCGGTAGCGAGCACCTCCGTGGGCGTGATGCGGCTATCCCGCAGGCTCTGTTTGAAGGCACCCGACCACCGGCGTTGACCGACGTTGATGCCGCATAGGTTGACGACGGCGTCGACTTCGGCGAGCGCGTCGGGATCGAACTCACCGCTCTCGGGATTCCAGTGCAGCTCATCGGAATTCGCCGGTGTCCGGCGCACGATGCGCAACACTCGATGGTCGGCGGCGCGTAGGGCTGCAGCCAAGGCGGAGCCGATCAGACCGGACGAACCCGCAATCGCGACGACGGGCGTGGTCACTTCGCTAAAGCCCTAGGTCGGCCTCGAACGCTCCCTCTTCGAGCCGGTGCTTGATCGTGGTGAGGAATCGTCCGGCATCGGCCCCGTCGATCAGCCGATGGTCGTAGGTCAGAGGAAGGTAGCAAATCGAGCGCACCCCAATCGATTCGTTACCGCTGTCGTCGACTACCACCCGCGGCCGTTTGACGATCGCGCCGGTGCCGAGCATGGCGGCCTGCGGCGGAACCAGGATCGGGGTGTCGAACAACGCGCCCTGGCTGCCGATGTTGGTGATGGTGAAAGTGCCGCCGGACAACTCGTCCGGCTTCAGGTTGCCCGTCCGGGCGCGCTCGGCGATGTCGGCGATCGCGCGGGCCAGCCCGGCCAGCGACAGGTCGCCGGCATTGTGGATCACGGGGGAGAGCAGGCCCTGCTCGGTGTCGACGGCGAAGCCGAGGTGCTCGGCGTCGTAGTAGGTGATTTCTTTGGAGTCCTCGTTGTAGCTGGCGTTGACGTTGGGGTGAATCTTCAGCGCGTCGATCACCGCCTTGGCGATGAACGGCAGGTAGGTCAGATTCACCCCCTCGCGCTCGGCGAATGCCGTCTTGGACCTGGCCCGCAGCCCGACGATCTTGGTCATGTCGACCTCGTGGGTCTGGGTGAGCTGAGCTGTGGCCTGCAGGGACTCGCGAGTCTTCTTGGCGGTGATCTGGCGGATCCGACTGGCCTTTTGCGTGGTGCCGCGCAGGTGGGCCAGCGCGGGTGCCGGTGTGGGCGCCGCCGCGGGAGCCTGGGCTGCCGGTGCGGCGGGAGCCGCTGCAGCCGGAGCGGGCGCCTTCGTGGCCTCGTGCTTCTGCTGTGCGGCGGCCAGCACGTCCTGCTTGCGGATGCGGCCACCGACCCCGGTGCCCTTCAGTGCGGTGAGGTCGATGTTGTTTTCGGTGGCCAGTTTCCGCACCAGCGGGGTCACGTACGGGGCGCCTTCTGAATCCGGGCCCTGGGTCTGCGCCGCCGGCTGCGACGGTTCGGCCTTCGGAGCCGGCGCCGCCTCGGGCTTGGGCTCCGGTGCGGGAGCCGGTTTGGCGGGAGGCTGGGGCGGGGCCTCGGCCTTGGGCTGGGGTGCCGGTTCGGGCTTGGGCTCCGGCTTGGGGGCGGGCGGCGGCGGCTGAGGAGCAGACGGAGCGCCGGCACTGGAGCTGGAGCCGACCCGGGCCAACTCACCGCCGACCGGCACGGTGGCATCCTCGTCGGCGGTGATACTGAGCAGAACTCCGGCTACCGGTGACGGAATCTCGGTATCCACCTTGTCCGTGGACACCTCCACCAGCGCTTCGTCGATCTGGACCGAATCGCCGACCTTCTTGAGCCAGCGAGTCACGGTGCCCTCG
The DNA here is from genome assembly GCA_035996225.1 of Mycobacterium sp. Lineage (GTDB taxonomy): Bacteria > Actinomycetota > Actinomycetes > Mycobacteriales > Mycobacteriaceae > Mycobacterium. The sequence goes on from DASYJS010000260.1 coordinate 6,490, forward strand.
GTGACCGACTCGCCGAGCTCGGGCATCAGCACCGGCGTGGAGCTGCCCTCGCCCTGTGCGGCGGCCTGCGTTGCGGGTTCGGGCTGGCGCTCGGGCTCCGGCTGGACCGCGGGAGCGGGCTCCGGCTCCGGCGCCGGCGCGGATTCGGCAGCAGGTTGGCTCGGCGCCTGCGCGGGCGCTTCGGAGGCGCCGCCTTCGGAGGAGTCGCCGATGATGGCCAACTCACCGCCGACCTCGACGGTGTCGTCCTCCTGGGCGACGATCTTGGTCAGCACACCCGCGGCGGGCGCCGGGATTTCGGTGTCGACCTTGTCGGTCGACACCTCGACGAGCGGTTCGTCGAGTTCGACCGTGTCGCCTTCCTGCTTGAGCCAGCGGGTGACCGTCCCCTCGGTGACGCTCTCACCGAGTGCCGGCATCTGGACAGAGAAGGCCATCTCTTTTGACTCCTCGATTGCTCGTGGGTCGGCGCAGGTCGACATCTGACTTACCACACCGTGGTGTACTGCAAGTTGACGTCAAAACTATCCTGTCATTGCCTCTGCGTCGGCACGCATCCAGGGCTGACCCGCTTGCTACGGTGTGGCCAACTGGTAGTCAGAGCTAAATTGCGGGGAGGCGGAGGTCCGATGCCGGCAACACAGGTACCCCAGCAGTTCGTCGATAGCGCGGACGACGTCCGCATCGCGGTCTACGAAGAAGGCAACCCCGACGGTCCCACGGTCGTGCTCGTGCACGGCTTTCCCGATTCGCACGTGCTGTGGGACGGGGTCGTTCCGCTGCTGGCCGAACGGTTCCGGATCATCCGCTACGACAACCGCGGTGTCGGCCTGTCAGCGGCCCCCAAACCGGTCTCGGCGTACACCATGGCTCGTTTCGCCGACGACTTCGCCGCGGTGACGGGTGAACTGAGCCCCGGCCGGCCGGTGCACGTGCTGGCCCACGACTGGGGCTCGGTCGGCATCTGGGAGTACCTGAAACGGCCGGGTGCCGGCGACCGGGTCGCCGCGTTCACGTCGGTGTCCGGTCCGAGCCAGGAGCAACTGGTCGACTACATCTTCGCCGGTCTGCGCCAACCGTGGCGCCCGCGCAGGTTTGCCCGTTCGATCAGTCAGGCGTTGCGGCTCAGCTATATGATCCTGTTCTCGATCCCGGTGCTGGCACCGCTGCTCATTCGGGCCGCCTTCTCAGTACCCGCGCTGCGGCGCAACATCGTCGATAACATTCCCGACGAGCAGATCCATCACTCCGCCAACTTCGCCAGAGATGCTGCCAGCTCGGTAAAAACCTATCCCGCCAACTACTTTCGTTCGTTCTCCGGTCGCGGCCAGGGCATCAGCGTCGTCGATGTGCCGGTACATCTGATCGTCAATACCCGCGACAAGTACGTCCGGCCGTATGGCTACGACGCGACCGCGCGGTGGGTGCCACGGCTGTGGCGGCGCGACATCAAGGCCGGTCACTTTTCTCCGATGTCACACCCGCAGGTGATGGCCGCGGCGGTACACGACTTCGCCGACCTGGCCGACGGCAAAGCGCCTAGCCGTGCGCTGCTGCGCGCGCAGGTAGGCCGTCCGCGCGGGTCCTTCGGCGACACTCTGGTGTCGGTCACCGGCGCCGGCAGCGGAATCGGGCGGGAGACCGCATACGCGTTCGCCCGGGAGGGCGCCGAACTGGTCGTCAGCGACATCGACGAAGCAGCCGTCAAGGAGACCGCGGCCGAGATCGCCGCCCGTGGTGGGATCGCGCACTCCTACGTCCTCGACGTGTCCGACGCCGACGCGGTCGAGGACTTCGCCGAGCGGGTCAGCGCCGAACACGGCGTGCCCGACATCGTGGTCAACAACGCGGGCATCGGGCAGGCCGGTCAGTTCCTGGACACCCCCGCCGAACAGTTCGCCCGGGTGCTCGCCGTCAATCTCGGCGGCGTGGTGAACGGCAGCCGGGCGTTCGGGCGGCGCCTGGTCGAGCGCGGCACCGGCGGTCACATCGTCAACGTGTCTTCGATGGCTGCCTACGCCCCGTTCCAATCGCTGAACGCCTACTGCACCTCCAAGGCGGCGACCTTCATGTTCTCCGACTGCCTGCGGGCCGAACTCGACACCGCCGACGTCGGGCTGACCACGATCTGCCCCGGTCTGATCGACACGAACATCATCAACGCCACCCGCTTCGACGAGCCCGCCGGCAGGCAGGATCAGCAGGTCGACGGCCGGCGGGGACAGCTGGGCAAGATGTTCGCGCTGCGTCGTTACGGGCCGGACAAGGTCGCCGACGCGATCTTGTCGTCGGTCCAGAAGAACAAGCCGATCCGGCCGGTAGCGCCGGAAGCCTATGCGCTCTATGGCATTTCGCGGCTGCTGCCGCAGGCGCTGCGCAGCACCGCGCGGTTCCGGGTGATCTAGACCGGCTCAGGCCGCGGGGGCTGCCTCGCGCCGCACCAACAGCGCACCGGCGATCCCAATGAGTCCGACGACCGTCAACGGGATGGTCCACGTACGCCGGCTCCCCAGCGACGATTCGCACAGCGCCACATAGTCGGTGTGCGGAACGAATTGGTTGACGATCGGAATGTTGGCCACGCTCTTGTCGTTGGCGTTGCGCGCCGCGGTGAGATCCGCGACGACCGCATTCCCGCATCCGAGCGAACTGCCATTGCCGTCTGACACCGACACCGGCACCAAAAGCCCGATCACACCGGCTACTAGAAGCACGGCGGCCACACCGAGGATCAACCGTCGCACGGTCATGATTTGCCTTCCGTCGAGTACCGATCGGTAGGCAGGTTAGCCGCGGCGTGGGTGGTCTAAACCCGCGCGACCTCAGCCGTTCACTAGCCCTTTTCGCAGATATCCTCGAGCACCGCGAACATCGTCCGGGTCGGTACACCCGTGGAGCCCTTCGGCGAGTATCCCCACGGGCTGCCGGTGTTGTAGGCCGGGCCGGCCACGTCGACGTGCGCCCAGCTCACCCCGTCGGCGACGAACTCGCGCAGGAACACCCCGGCCACCAGCATGCCGGCGAAGCGCTGGCCGCTGATATTGGACAGGTCGGCCACCTGGGACTTCAGGTCGTCCTTCAGGTCGTCGGGCAGCGGCATCGGCCAACCGTTTTCCCCTACCTTCTGCGAGATAGCCGCGACCCGGTCGCGGAACTCGTCGCTGCCCATCACGCCGGGGATGCGGGCGCCCAGCGCCACCGTCTGCGCACCGGTCAACGTGGACGTCTCGATCAGGTAGTCCGGGTTGTCCTCGCATGCCCGCACGATCGCGTCGGCCAGGATGAGCCGGCCCTCGGCGTCGGTGTTCTGCACCTCGACCGTGATGCCGCCGTACTGCGTCAGCACGTCGCCAGGGCGCTGCGCCGTCGACGACGGCATGTTCTCGGCCATCGGCACGGTGGCGATCACGTCGATCGGTAGCTCAAGCTGCGCCGCCAGCGTGACGGTCGCGATCACCGCGGCTGCACCGCCCATATCCGAGGTCATGTAATGCATTGACGCCGCCGGCTTGATCGAGATGCCGCCGGTGTCGAAGGTGACGCCCTTGCCGACCAGAGCCACCTTCTTGGCCTCCTTGGGTCTCTTGGCCAGCTTCGAACCGCGGTGGATCAATCGCACCAGTCGCGGCGGCCGCGATGAGCCCTGCCCGACGCCGATGATCCCGCCGTAGCCGGCTTTTTGCAGCGCCTTGTCGTCGAGCACTTCCACTTCAAGGCCGACGGATTCCCCCAAAGCCTTTGCACGCTTGGCGAATTCGGCGGGGAAGAGGTGGCTGGGCGGGGTGTTGACGAAGTCGCGAGCGGTGGCGACCGCGGTCGCGACGGCCGCACCGTGCGCGGCCTGCTTCTTGGCGTCCTTGCGGGTAGCGAGCACGGTGATCTTGCTCAGCCCTTTGTCTTTGGGCGCGGTTTTGCCGCTGCGGAACGCGGTGAACCGGTAGCTGCCCAGGATGAGGCCTTCGACGGCGGCGGAGCCGACATCGTCGCCGGGCAACTCGGCCAGCGTGGTGGTCACCGCTTCGGCGCCGCCAAGCGAACGCGCGCCCACACCGGCGGCACGCCGGATGGTGTCGGCAGACCATTCGGATCGCGCCTTGCCCAGGCCGATCGTGAGCACGCTGGCCACCGGAAGCGAGGGCACCACCAGCCGGTGTACCTGTTCGTTGGCGCCGGTCGCGTCCAGCGCCTGCAGGCCGGCCTCGATCTCGGCGACCGCCTCGGCGGGCAGGAAGGCCTCGGCGGAGACAACGGTCGCGCCCGGCCGGTCTTCGTCACCGGTCGAGACGACCGGCACGAGCAATACCGACGCACCCGCACCGCGTTTGGGCAGCGACGTGGCGACATTGACGGAAGGGGCCTGGTATCCCGTTTCGGTGGTCACGCGTAATTACCCTAGTCACCGGGGTAGGGCCGAGATCGGCTACGTCCCCGCGTGCAGATCGAATGCGGTGACCGGTTCCTCAAAACCCTTGAGCGTCAACGGGCTCTGGGTGACCGCGGGCCAGTCCGGCAACTTGTCACGCAGCTCGGAGGTGGCCAGGATCTGTTCCGGCGCCGCTGCGGCCACCAGTCGGGCAGCCAGGTTGACCGGGTTGCCGAAGTAGTCGCCGTTGATGGCCACCACCGTGCCGAAGGCCAGGCCGGCGCGGACCTGCAGCCCTTCCTCGCGCGCCGAGGGGTGCTCGACGAGATCAACCGCCGCCCGCACCAGCGCCTCGGGCGCCGAACTCACCCACATCACCTCGTCGCCGATGAACTTCACTATCCGGCCGCCGTCGGCGTGCACCACGTCGGAGACGGTGCCGGCGAACTCGTTGAGCATGTGCGACAACTGCGCCGGGGTAAGCGCCTGAGTCAACGCGGTGAAGCCGGACAGATCAGCGAATCCGACACCGCACACCACGGCCGAGGACGTGTCGCGAAGGACACCCTCGAAGTGCGTGCGAGCGCTGGTCAGATGATGGCGGTGCACGATGTCAATCAGTGCCCCGAGTCGGGGGATGAACTCGGCGACCGAGCGGTAGGCCTGTGCAGTGGCGAGCTCGTCGTGGGTGTGGGTTATCTGGATGTCCGGAGTCCCGGCCCGGATCATTGTCGCCTCGGCTTCGGCCAGCCGGGCCATGGCGGCGCCCAGCACCCGCAACAGGCCCAATGCGCCGTCCGGGCCGACTACCGCCTTGAGCGCCAGCCAGGTTGCCAGGGCGTCGACGTCGGCTTGGCTCAGCACCGGAATATCGGGGCCGGCGACCGTCAGCCCGAGCAACGCCCAGGCGCGCGCGACGTCCTCGGCTGCTATCCCGAGTTCCTCGGCCGCGGTCTGCAGCGTGTAGATCGGACGCCCCGACCACGACAGAACATCACCGGCTAGGCCGAACAGCCGGCCGCGGAGTTCGGCTTCCACCATCTCGTCGACCGAGAAGCCCAGGTCGTCCAGATACTTGATCAGGTCGGCGCGTTCGCGCGGGTTGGCAATTCCCGCGGCCTCAAGCGCATCGGAGTCCAGCGGATCGATCACCTACCTAAGTGTGCCACTACATCCGATGGTGGCGACCCGCTTCGCCCGGCTACGCCGCGCTCGCGATCGCCACTAGGGTGAGACGTCGTGAGCGATGCGCCGGAACTGCAAACGGGACCGCTGGAAGACCGCCATCGTGAGTTGGGTGCCAGTTTCGCCGAGTTCGGTGGCTGGCTGATGCCGGTGTCCTATGCAGGCACGGTCAGTGAGCACAACGCGACCCGCAACGCGGTCGGCCTGTTCGACGTCAGCCATCTAGGCAAGGCGCTGATCCGCGGACCGGGTGCCGCGCAGTTCGTCAACTCCGCGCTGACCAACGACCTGGGCCGTATCGCGCCGGGCAAGGCGCAATATACGTTGTGCTGCACCGAATCTGGTGGCGTCATCGACGACCTGATCGCCTACTACGTCGACGACGACGAGATCTTTCTGGTGCCCAATGCCGCCAACACCGCCGCGGTGGTAGAAGCGCTGCAGGCCTCCCTGACCGGCGAGGCACCCGCCGGCCTGACGATCACCAACGAACATCGCTCCTACGCGGTGCTGGCGGTGCAGGGACCGCGGTCCACGGAGGTACTCGCCGAGCTGGGGCTGCCGACCGACATGGATTACATGGCCTACGTCGACGCGCCCTTCTCGGGAGTACCGGTGCGCGTCTGCCGGACCGGGTACACCGGCGAGCACGGCTACGAACTGCTGCCGCCCTGGGAGTCGGCGGGTGTGGTGTTCGACGCGCTGGTGACGGCGGTGTCGAACGCGGGCGGCGAACCGGCCGGTCTGGGCGCCCGCGACACCCTGCGCACCGAGATGGGTTACCCGCTGCACGGGCATGAACTTTCGCTCGACATCTCGCCGCTGCAGGCCCGGTGCGGCTGGGCCATCGGCTGGAAGAAGGATGCGTTCTTCGGCCGGGATGCGCTGCTGGCCGAGAAATCGTCGGGCCCGCGGCGGCTGTTGCGGGGGCTGCGGATGGTCGGGCGCGGAGTGCTGCGTCCCGGGCTGACCGTACTGGCCGGCGACACCCCGGTCGGGGTGACCACTTCCGGGACGTTTTCACCGACGCTGCAGGCCGGCATCGCGCTCGCGTTGATCGACACCGACGCGGGGGTCGAAGACGGCCAGCAGGTCATCGTCGACGTCCGGGGTCGCGCCACCGAGTGCGAAGTGGTGCGTCCGCCGTTCGTCGAGCTGAAAACCCGCTAGCCGCCGCCCCTTCACGCGGCAAAAACGCGTTGGCGCCCGCATATACAATCGGCGCATGACGAGCGGCCTTCTCGAGTTCACCGTTCAACGCGCGTCTAATCCCGCTTCCGGCGTAGAACGTGAATCGATCCTGGCTGACCCCGGTTTCGGCAAATTTTTCACTGACCACATGGTGTCGGTCGACTACGGCATGAGCGCTGGGGGCCGGGGCTGGCACAACGCGCGGGTCATTCCGTACGGCCCGATTCAGCTGGATCCGTCGGCGATCGTGCTGCATTACGCGCAAGAAGTGTTCGAGGGACTGAAGGCATACCGCTGGGCCGACGACTCGATCGTGTCGTTTCGCCCCGACGCCAACGCCGCCCGAATGCGCTCGTCGGCCCGGCGTCTCGCGATCCCCGAACTGCCCGACGAGCTCTTCATCGAATCACTGCGCCAGCTCATCGCCGTCGACAACGAATGGGTGCCCCGGGCCGGCGGCGAAGAGGCGCTGTATCTGCGGCCGTTCATCTTCGCGACCGAGCCCGGACTGGGGGTACGGCCGGCCAAGCACTACCGGTACCTGCTGATCGGTTCACCGGCGGGCGCGTATTTCAAGAACGGCATCAACCCCGTGGACGTCTGGGTGTCAACGGATTACGTGCGGGCCTGCCCTGGCGGTACCGGCGCGGCCAAGTTCGGCGGCAACTACGCCGCGTCGCTGGTGGCTCAGGCCGAAGCCGCGGAAAACGGTTGCGACCAAGTGGTCTGGCTGGATGCCGTCGAGCGTCGCTTCGTCGAAGAGATGGGCGGTATGAACCTGTTCTTCGTGCTGGGCAGCGGCGGGTCGTCGCGGCTGGTCACCCCGGAGCTGTCCGGCTCGCTGCTACCCGGCATTACGCGGGATTCATTGCTGCAGTTGGCGATTGACGCCGGATTCACCGTCGAAGAGCGCAAGATCGATATCGACGAGTGGCAGAAGAAGGCCACAGCAGGGGAGATCACCGAGGTATTCGCCTGCGGCACAGCCGCCGTCATCACGCCGGTCGCGCGGGTGAAGTACGCCGACACCGAGTTCACCATCGCCGACGGCCAACCAGGTGAAGTGACGATGGCGCTGCGCGACACGCTGACCGGCATTCAGCGCGGCACCTTCGCCGACACCCACGGCTGGATGTCCCGTCTGGGCTAACGCCTTCGGCCGCCGAGTGTGCGGCCAGCTTCACGTTCGGCCTGAGTGGGTCGGCTAGCAGCGGACCAACGCCGCAAGTGTCACGGCGCTGACCGTCGCGGTCAGTTCGATCGCGGCCCCCAGCACATCGCCGCTGATGCCGCCGAAGCGGCGCACGCAGTGCCCGACCAGGGCCGCGCCGCAGCACACCGCCACCAACACCGCGGCCGGCCCCTGCCACGGTCGCGGACCCGCCACCAGCGAAACCCCAAGCAGCACCACGATCCACCCCGCGATCACCGGGACGGGTTGCGTGCCGGCGACCTGGGCGCCCAGGGCGCTACCGTCGGCCGCCGGCACCGAACGGCGGCAGGCCAGCACGGCGGCCACTCGGCCGGCAAGGACCGCCACAACGATCGCGGGAAGCCCGTGGTGCCAGCTCGCGCCGAGCGCCGAAAATGCCAATCCCTGCAACGTGATCACCAGCACGACGGCCGCGACACCAAACGGTCCCGTCGACCCGCCGCGCATCACCGCCAGGGCGCGCGGCGACGGTCCGTAGCAGCCCAGCCCGTCGGCCGTATCGGCGACGCCGTCGATGTGCAGTCCACGGGTGGCGAGCAAAAGTGTTGCCACCGCAAGCAATCCCGGCAGCGGGCTGGACACACCGAAGGCCAGCGCCCCGCCCCACGTGACACCCGCGGCCAGCGCGCCCAAGGCCGCGCCGACCACCGGTAGTGCGGTCATCGCGCCGCGGCCCATCGGGGCGTCGCCCGCAACCGGCACCGGAAACACCGTTGCGAATGCGAAAGCCGTTGCCAGCGAACGAATCACGGTGCGGCAGCCGCCGGGGCAGCGTCGTCGGGCCCGGTGGAGACACCGGCCTGAGTGAACGTCGCCATCGACGACAGCGTGGCCACCGCGGCGCGCAGCACGGGCAGCGCCAGCGTCGCGCCGGTGCCCTCGCCCAGCCGCATGCGCAGGTCCAGAATCGGATCCAACTCGAGCGCGGCCAGCGCCAGCGTGTGGCCCGGCTCGGTGGACCGGTGGCCCGCTTGCCACCACTGCCGCGCACCCGGTGCCAGCCGTTCGGCGACCAGGGCCGCCGCCGTCACCGCCATGCCGTCGAGCAGCAGTGGAGTACGCCGCACCGCGGCTTGCGCGCAAAAGCCCGCGATCGCAGCCAGATCCGCACCGCCGCAAGAGCGCAACAACGCAACCGGGTCGGGCAGTACCTGCCGCGTACGAAACAAGGCGTCGCGGATTGCGGCCGTCTTGCGTGCCCAGCCCGCGTCGTCGATCCCCGACCCGAAGCCGACCACCACGACCGGCTCGGCGTTGGTCAGCGCCGCCACCAGAACCGCTGCCGCGGTGGTGTTTCCGATGCCCAAATCGCCGGCGATGAGCAGGTCGGCGCCCGCATCGACCTCCTCGTCGGCGATTTGTTGGCCCGCCGCGATCGCGCTGGCGGTCTCCTGGTCGGTCAACGCGTCCTGCACGGCGATATCGCCGCTAGCGCGCCGCACCTTGTGGGCGCCGATCTGCTCCGACAGCGGGTCGGCGTCGACGGCCAGGTCGGCGATGCGCACCGTCGCGTCGGCGATCGCGGCCAGCGTGTTGATCGCCGCCCCGCCGGCGTCGATGTTGGCGACCATCTGGGCGGTCACCTCCGGCGGGTAGGCCGACACGCCGGACCGGGCCACACCGTGGTCACCGGCGAACACCACCACCCGCGCGCGCTCGAACTGCCGCGGCGGGCAGTGGCCCTGGCACGACGCGATCCAGACCGACAGGTCCTCCAGACGGCCCAGCGCGCCGCGCGGCTTGGTCAGCGTGTCCTGGCGCGCGCGGGCCGCCGCGGCAGCGGCCGCATCGGGCGGCGAGATCGGCGTGAATGCCATCACGTCACCGACGGTTTGATCGATACCGGCTGACCGGCCACCACCAACACCACCCGGTCGCACAACGCCGCGACGCGCTGGTTGAGCGAGCCTAGTTCGTCGGCAAACCTCCGGCCGGATGCGGTGGCGGGCACCACGGTCAACCCAACCTCGGGGCTGACGAGCACCAGCGTGGATTCAAACGCGCCGACCGCGATGAGCATCTCCTGAACCGGGGCTGCGACCGATCCGTTCTCCCACGCCTGGTGGCGATCCAGCGTGCCGCTCAGCCAGGCGCCGAGGTCGTCGACGAGGGTCGGGGTCTCCCGCGACTGCCGCAATTCGGTTGTGATGTCCTGGGTTTCGACCGTCGACCAGTGCGCGGGCCGACGGTCGCGGTGCTGCGCGACCCGGCGGGCCCAGTCCGCATCGGCCTGGCCGTCCAGTCCGGGAGCCAGGTAACGGACCGGCTGCCCGGGTGACAGTGACTTGGCGATGGCTTCCTCGGCCCACTCGGATTTGCCCGACCTGATCCCGCCGAGCACCAGGGTGCGCACTGGCGTCAGAAGGCTTTCCGGCAACGGTCAATCGACACTACTGCCGCGCTCGACTTGGGGCCGGGGCGCGCGCATCCGGCGTATCTGCGAAGCCCGGCCCGCGGCATAAAGGCCCAGCTTCCACCGGCTTTCGGTATTGCTCGGGAATTTCGCATCGACCAGCCGGCTGACCTTTCGGCCCAGGATCACGCCGTCGATGCCCATGATCGTGGTGATCAACAGCATCGCGGGAGAGATGTAAAGCTGCAGCTGCGGAACGGCGAACATGACGAACAGCAGACCCAGCGTCGACGGCATGAACAGGCCGAGCACGTTGCGTCGGGAATCCACCACATCGCGCGCATAACGGCGTATCGGACCCTGGTCGCGCGGCAGCAGGTATGCCTCGTCGCCGGCCATCATGCGTTCCCGGCGATCCGTCATCCGGGCCCGGCCCGCAGTGCGGTCGGCCTTGCGCTCCTCGCGGCTGAGTTTGGGGCCGGCCAGAGTCTTGCGGCGGGCCCGCGCCTCGGACGACGTCAGGGGCGCCGGCGCAATCGGGCCCTTCTTCGTAGTTCGTCGGGCCTCGCCGCGTTTGGGGGTGGGCCGGCCCTTGGGGTCGGTTCGGCGCGACCCGCGAGGTCCCGCATCCGGGGCGGCGTCGGACGCAGCCGGTGCCACGAGATCGCCTTCCAGGACCTCCGCATGGGTTTTCTTACGGCCCAACAGCTTCACAACCGCCAGGTTACTTCGCAGCCGGCCCGGTTCCCGCATGGCCCCGTCAGGCATCGCCATAGCTCTGCGCCCGCGCGATACTTGGACCTACCCTTAACGGTGATGAACGGCTACGGGTGATGGACGACGGCTCGATGGCCACGGATGACGTTCCCGCTGGTCTTTCTCCGGGGCGCCTGCAATTGCCGGCCATGCGGGTACTGGTGGCGCCGGATTGCTACGGCGACAGCCTCTCGGCGGTAGAAGCAGCCGCCGCTATCGCGACCGGCTGGACCCGGTCCCGTCCAGGCGACCAGTTCATCGTTGCCCCCCAATCCGACGGCGGTCCGGGTTTCATCGAGGTGCTGGCCAATCGGCTGGGGGAGAAGCGGCGCGTCCGGGTGATCGGGCCGCTGGACACGACGGTGGACGCGGAGTGGGTGTGGGATCCCGATTCGGCGACCGCCTACCTGGAGTGTGCGCAGGCGTGCGGCCTGGGCTTGCTTGGAGGTCCGCCCGACCCGGAGACCGCGCTGACCGCGCACAGCAGGGGAGTCGGACAGCTGATCACGGAGGCGCTACGGTCCGGGTCGACGCGAATCGTGGTCGGGCTGGGCGGCAGCGCGTGCACCGACGGCGGGCAAGGAATGATCGCCGAGCTCGGCGGCCTGGAAGTCGCTCGACGGCAACTGGCTCATGTCGAGCTGATCGCCGCCTCGGACACCGAATATCCGCTGGTGGGGCCGTGGGGCGCGGCCCGGGTGTTCGGGCCGCAGAAGGGTGCGGACACGGTCACCGTCGCGGCACTTGAAGTCCGCCTGGAGGCGTGGGCGCTGCAACTGGAAGCAGTGGCCGGAAGGGATGTGAGCTCCGAGCCGGGGGCCGCCGCCGCCGGTGGTATCGGCGCGGGGCTGCTCGCGCTCGGGGGCCGCTGCGAGTCCGGCGCGGCGATCATCGCCGAACGCACCCATTTGGCCGACGACCTGGACATTGCGGAGCTGATCGTCACCGGCGAAGGCACGTTTGATGAGCAGTCCCTGCACGGAAAGGTGGTCGGCTCGCTCGCGGAGGCGGCCGGCCCGCTGGGAATTCCGGTGATTGTGCTGGCAGGGCAGGTCGGGCTGGAGAAATCCGCGGTGCGATCGGCGGGCATCATGTCTGCTCTGTCCATGGCCGAATACGCCGGCTCGGTGGGATTGGCGCTGGCCGATGCGGCAAATCAGCTGATGGGATTAGCGTCACAGGTAGCGGCACGACTCGGGAATAGCGGTCCTGCGAGGTACCGTTGAGGCAGTGGGTTCAACCCGCGTGGTTCGGGTGCCCGGCACCCACCCAATAACAGGCATCAAGGAGAAGTAATGACGGTGCAGAACGAGTCGACCGCCAAGACCCACGGCGCCATCCTGACCGAGGCCGCCGCCATCAAGGCGAAGTCCCTGCTCGACCAGGAGGGTCGCGAGGACCTGGCGTTGCGGATCGCGGTCCAGCCCGGCGGGTGCGCGGGGCTGCGCTACAACCTGTTCTTCGACGACCGGACCCTGGACGGTGACCTGATCGCCGACTTCGGCGGCGTGAAGCTGACGGTGGACCGGATGAGCGCGCCCTACATCGAAGGCGCGTCGATCGACTTCGTCGACACCATCGAGAAGCAGGGCTTCACCATCGACAACCCCAACGCCACCGGCTCCTGCGCCTGCGGGGACTCCTTCAACTGACCCGCAAGGATTTGTGACCGGGGGCTAGTACGAGCCCCCGGTACGCAGCACGTACGAGCACACCAAGATCTCGTTGCGCTGAAGCAGCAGCTGCACGACGCCCTGGACCTGCCCGCGCATCGGGCCGCCGGTGGCCGGCGCCACCTGCATCGTGAACAGCGCCTGAGCCTGGTACTGCGACAAGTACACGATCTTGTCGATCGAGGTCAGCTGGACCTGCGAGAACTGCTTGCGGAACGCGTCGCTGCTCAACTTGGCCAGAGCCTGGTCGGACCGCCGGTCGCGCACGCCGTCGTACAGGCCGCATAGCGCGTTGCGGGCGATCTCGTCGGTGTTGCGGCTCTCGAGCGCGTCCAGGTAGCCCTGAACCGCCGTTTTGGCCGACGCTTCCGAGAACGCGGCACCGGTGTTGGCCCCATTGGTGCGGACCCCGTACACGATCGCTGCCGTCATCGCGGCTACCAGTCCGATGGCCACCAGAATCCCAATGATCAACCGCCGCGGTGACCGTCGTTTCGGGTAGCCAGGTGGGACCCCGGGCCCGGGATATGCGCCCGGCGCCGGGTCGTTGGTTGATCTGGGCGCGAAGCCCGCGTCGCCGGCCGGGGGTTCGTGCGGGAAGTCAACTGCCTGGGGCTCGTGATAGGGCACCGGTCCGTCGCCGCCGACAGTGTGCTTCGGCGAGTGCGGACCGCCCATTTTGGTTCTCCTACCGTGGTTCACGGGACCACGAGCGGGTACCGCCCGCGTATTCGGTCCCGGCGACTTGAGTGAGTTCCCTAGGCAGGCTAGCGCACCACCTTTCGCCGACTGCGGACGCAACGGGGTCGACCTCAAGGTCGAAACGCTTGAGTAGGCTTAGACGGGCTTACCAATGAAGGGTGGAGATTTCGTGACGATCGCGGTGACTGGTTCGATTGCGACCGACAACCTGATGCGTTTTCCCGGCCGGTTTTCCGAGCACCTGCTGGCCGAGCACCTGCAGAAGGTTTCGCTGAGCTTCCTGGTCGACGACCTGGTGATTCATCGTGGCGGCGTGGCGGGCAACATCGCCTTCGCCATCGGCGTGCTGGGTGGTGACGTCGCGCTGGTCGGCGCGGCCGGCGAGGACTTCGGCGAATACCGCGAATGGCTGGAGCGCCACGGGGTCAACTGCGAGAACGTGCTGATCTCCAAGACCGCGCACACCGCCCGCTTCACCTGCACCACCGACGAGGACATGGCCCAGATCGCGTCGTTCTATCCCGGCGCCATGTCGGAGGCCCGCAACATCAAGCTCACCGACGTCGTGTCGTCGGTGGGCAAACCGGATCTGGTCATCATCGGGGCCAACGACCCCGACGCCATGGTGGTGCACACCGAGGAGTGCCGGAAGCTCGGTTTGGCTTTCGCCGCCGACCCGTCCCAGCAGCTCCCCCGCCTATCCGGGGAAGAGATCAACAAGCTGATCGAAGGGGCGGCCTACTTGTTCACCAACGACTACGAGTGGGAGTTGTTGCTGAACAAGACCGGCTGGTCAGAGGCCGACGTGCTGGGGAAGGTCGACCTGCGGGTGACCACGCTCGGCGCCAAGGGCGTGGACATCGTGGATCGCGACGGCACCACCACACACGTCGGCGTGGTGCCCGAGAACAGCCAGACCGACCCCACCGGGGTCGGCGACGCGTTCCGGGCCGGCTTCCTCACCGGGCGCAGCGCCGGCCTGAGCCTGGAGCGCGCCGCGCAGCTGGGCTCGCTGGTGGCCGTGCTGGTGCTGGAGTCGACCGGCACGCAGGAGTGGGAGTGGGACCGCGAGGTCGCCAAGAGCCGGTTGGCGGATGCCTACGGCGACGAGGCGGCCGCCGAGATCGCCGCGGTGCTGACCTAGCCGCGGTGCTGACCTAGCCGCAGTGCTGACCTAGCCGCAGTGCTGACCTAGGTCGCCGATCCGGCCGAGTGTGAACTCACGGCGTTGAGTGTGAGATGAGGGCGGGAATTCCGCGAATACTGCGCCCAGGATTCACACTCAACGTCCTCGCCGCACACTAGAGCTGCACTGGGTACTGCGGCTCGCCGATCTGGGGCACCACGCTGTGCTCGACGAAGATCGCGTGCCAGAGCATGAAGATCAGCACCGTCCATAGCCGGCGGCTGTGATCGCTGATGCCGCTGCGGTGTTCGTCGAGCATCCGGCGCACCGCGGCGACGTCGACCAAATGACCGGCCTGCGAGGAGTCGACCGTCGCGTAGGCCCACTCCAGCAGCTCGCCAGCGCGCAGCCAATGCCGGATGGGAACCGGGAACCCGAGTTTGGGCCGGTGCAGCACATGCGCGGGGACGATGGGTTCCAACGCTCGCCGCAGCGCGTACTTGGTGGTCGTCCGGGTGATCTTCGCCTCCACGGGCAACCGGGATGCGACGGCGAACACCTCCGGGTCCAGGAACGGCACCCGGAGCTCCAGCGAGTTGGCCATCGTCATCTTGTCGGCCTTGACCAGAATGTCGCCGCGTAGCCAGGTGAACAGGTCGACATGCTGCATACGGGCCACCGGGTCCCAGCCCGCCGATTCGGCGTACACCGAGGCCGTCACGTCGGTGTGCGTCCACTCCTCGCGGAACCCGGGCAACACATCGCGCAGCTGCGCATCCGAGAAGCTGCGGGCATTGCCGTAGTAGCGCTCCTCGAGGGTCAGCGAACCGCGATGCAGCAGGCTCTTGCCGCGCATGCCGTCGGGCAGCGGTTTGCTCATCTTGCCGACCGAACGCCGCAGCGACCGCGGCAGATAGTCAAATGGCTTCAGCGACAACGGCTCTCGATAGATCGTGTATCCGCCGAACAACTCGTCGGCGCCCTCGCCGGAGAGCACCACCTTGACGTGCTTGCGGGCCTCGCGCGCGACGAAGAACAGCGGGACCAGCGCCGGATCGGCGACCGGCTCGTCGAGGTACCAGACGATCTCGGGCAGGGCGGCGACGAACTCGCCCGCGCTGACCACCTTGGCGATGTGGCGGGCGCCGATCGCCTCGGCCGAGGCCACCGCGACGTCGATCTCGGAGAATCCTTCACGCTCGAATCCGGTGGTGAACGTGATCAGCCGGGGGTTGTGCCGGATGGCCAGCGCCGCGATCGCGGTGGAGTCGATACCGCCGGACAGGAACGCCCCGACGGTGACATCGGCGCGCATGTGCTTGGCCACCGAGTCCTCGAGCACCGCGGTGATCTCGTCGTAGCGGGCCTGCTCGGTGTCGCGGGTCATCGGCACCGCAGCGAACCGCGGCACGAAATAGCGGGTGATCTGCGGCGGCGCCCCGGGCCGGATCCGCGCGTAGCAACCCGATTCGAGCCGGCGCACCCCGCGGTGCAGCGTCTCGGGCTCCGGCACGTACTGCAGGACGGTGTAGTGCTGGACAGCTCGTGTGTCGATCGCGGTGTCGAACCCCACCAAATCGACCAGATCCAGCAGGCACTTCTTCTCGCTGGCCACCGCCGTGCCACCGGTGCCGGTGGCCATGAACAGCGGCTTGATGCCGAAAGGGTCTCGGGCGCAAAGTAATTCGCGGGTAACGGTGTCCCATAGCGCGAAGGCGAACATGCCGCGCAGCCGCGTCAACACGTCGGTGCCCCAGTGGTGGTAGCCGGCGACGATGGCCTCGCCGTCACCGTCGGTGGCGAAGGCGGCGCCATGCCGGGTGGCCAGTTCGTCACGCAGCTCGAGGTAGTTGTAGATCTCGCCGTTGAACACCAGGACGTAGCGGTCGGGGGCCTCCGGCGGACCCCAGCGCAGCGGCTGATGCGAATGCGCGATGTCGATGAAGGACAGCCGGTTGAAGCCGAACACCACGGCCCCGTCGGCGTCTGGGTCGAACAACCCGCCCGGCTCGTCGGGCCCGCGGTGGCGCATCAGGCGCAACGAGCGGGCGATGTCGCCGTCGGCGCGGGCCGCGGTATCAACGGGGTCCCCAGCCGCGGCCGGATCGGCCACGAACGCCAGCAGTCCACACACGGCGCCCCAGTATGCCGCACTTCGGCGATGCTTGGGGGCGCCGCACCGGACCGGCCGCGGCGACGCGGCAGACGAGCCGGTCGGGGTTTAGTCGCCGGGCTGAGCGGCGTGGTCTACGCTGCGTAGTATTCGATATTCGAGCAGGAGGCGCCAACGTGACACCCGGCGGGCAGTTCCGTTCGCAACGTTTGTCGCAGGGCATGTTTCAGCGCCGTTCGACAGACGCGCCGCGGAGTTTTTCCCGTCGTCTTCGACCGCTGGCGCTGGCCGGGACGCTGGGAGTGCTCGCGGTCACGCTGAGCGGATGCAGCTGGTCGGAGGTGCTGGGCATGGGCTGGCCGGAGGGCATCACCCCGGAGGCCCACGTCAACCGGCAGCTCTGGATTGGATCGGTGATCGCCGCCCTGGCGGTGGGCGTCATCGTGTGGGGCCTGATCTTCTGGTCGTCGGCTTTCCACCGGAAGAAGGCAACTGACACCGAACTGCCCCGGCAGTTCGGCTACAACATGCCGCTGGAGCTGGTGCTCACCGTGACGCCGTTCCTGATCATCTCGGTGCTGTTCTACTTCACCGTCGTGGTGCAGGAGAAAGTGCTGCACCTGGACAAAAACCCCGAAGTGGTGATCGACGTCACGGCCTTCCAGTGGAACTGGAAGTTCGGCTATCAGCGCGTCAACTTCAAAGACAGCACGCTGACCTACGACGGCGCCGACGAGGCCCGCAAGAAGGCGATGGTCTCCAAGCCGGAGGGCAAAGATGCGCGCGGCGAGGAGCGCGTCGGGCCGGTGCACGGGATCAACACCGAGGACCGGACCTACCTGAACTTCGACAAGGTCGAAACTCTGGGGACCCCCCAGGAAATTCCGGTGCTGGTGCTGCCGGCCGGCAAGCGCATCGAATTCCAATTGAATTCCGCCGATGTCATCCACGCTTTCTGGGTGCCGGAATTCTTGTTCAAGCGCGACGTGATGGCCTACCCGAAGGAAAACAACTCGGTCAACGTGTTCCAGGTGGAAGAGATCACCAAGACCGGCGCATTTGTCGGTCACTGCGCGGAGATGTGCGGCACGTATCACTCGATGATGAACTTCGAGGTTCGAGTGGTCGAGCCCAACGACTTCAAGGCCTATTTGCAGCAACGGATCGACGGAAAGACGAACGCGCAAGCGTTGCAGGCGATCGCCCAGTCGCCGGTGGCGGTGACCACTCATCCGTTCGACACCCGCCGCGGCGAACTGACCCCACCAGTAGGTTAGGACACGCAATGCATATCGAAGCGAGGCTGTTCGAATTCATCGCCGCGTTCTTCGTCGTCACCGCGGTGCTCTACGGGGTGCTGACTGCGCTGTTCGCTACCGGTGGTGAAGAGTGGGCGGGCACCACCGCGCTGGCGTTGACCGGCGGTTTGGCGTTGATCACGGCCACCTTCTTCCGGTTCGTGGCCCGTCGCCTCGATACCCGGCCCGAGGACTACGAGGGCGCCGAAATCAGCGATGGTGCAGGGGAATTGGGATTCTTCGCCCCGCACAGCTGGTGGCCGCTCCTGGTCGCGTTGTCGGGCTCGGTGGCCGCGGTCGGTATCGCACTGTGGTTGCCGTGGCTGATCGTTGCCGGCGTGGTGTTCATCCTTGCGTCGGCCGCAGGATTGGTTTTTGAGTACTACGTAGGCCCCGAGAAGCACTGATTTGCGTCTCGCAGGTAACAATCCGGGCATCAGTTGAGCCGTCGCCCGTTTGCCAAGACTTCTCTGCCCCGCTCGGTTCGGTAGGGTTTGCGCAGGCACATGAGAATCTCCCGAGCGCTCGCGGTACGAGGTACCCCTGAAGCCCCGTGCGCAGGTGATGCAGTTGGACAGGGCAGGCAGACATGAGCGGGCCGAAACCCCCGGGATGGGAACCCGACGAATCCGATTCCGCCAGTGAGCTCGACCACGAAGCGAATTCCGGCAGCGAGCCCGGCGACGAATTGGAACCGATCGACGAGCACGACGACGAATTACATTCCCATGACGAACTGGAACCCTTCGACGACAGCGGCGCAATAGCTGCGCCGGACCACACCGGAGAGACGGACGCATATTCCCGTGCCTACTCCGCACCCGAGTCGGAGCATTTCATCACCGGCCCGTATGTGCCGGCCGATCTGGGGCTCTACGACTACGACAACTACGACGACTCATCCGACGACGACGACGATGACGACGACGCCGCTCCACGCTGGCCGTGGATCGTCGGCGTCGCCGCCATCGTGGCCGCGATCGCGCTGGTGGTTTCGGTGTCACTGTTGTTCGCGCGAACCGACACCGACAAACTTGCCAATCCGGGCACCAGCACGCCGTCCACGTCGCCAATGCAGGACGAAATCACCACGACCAAGCCACC
>DASYJS010000261.1:0-6655 GCA_035996225.1 Mycobacterium sp.
ATTCCGCAACTACGCCCGGCCGGGCGAGAAGGCCCCGTTGGAGCAACTCCTGCTGGAGCGGGCGTACCAGCTCGGCGTGACCGGTCCGGAGCTGACGGTGCTCGTCGGCGGCCTGCGTGCCCTCGGCGCCAACCATGGCAGCAACAAGCACGGCGTGTTCACCGACAAGCCGGGCGCGTTGACCAACGACTTCTTCGTGAACCTGCTCGACATGGGCACGCAGTGGAAGCCGTCGGAGACCGCGGAGAACGTGTACGAGGGCCGCGACCGGGCCTCGGGCGCTCTCAAGTGGACCGCGACCGCGAACGACCTCGTGTTCGGGTCGAACTCGGTGCTGCGCGCGCTGGTCGAGGTCTATGCGCAGGACGACAACGCGGGCAAGTTCGTCGAGGACTTCGTCGCGGCGTGGGTCAAGGTCATGAACAACGATCGGTACGACTTGAACTGACATCGGCCTGATCGTCAGCACCAGACGACACCCCGCGGGCAGCCGGCTTGCGGGGTGTCGTTCATTTGCAGCTCGGGACGTCGGACGGTGAGGCCCAACACACTATTACCGACGAGTAACCTACGAAGGCGTAAGTTGCGTACTCTCGGTAAGAGCCGATGCGTTTAACTACCAAGGCTTGGGTAAACGGTTTGATCATGAGCGAATTGAAGTACCTCGACCTGCACGGCGACCGGATCGCCTACCGGGAAGCCGGCCAGGGCCATGCCCTGTTGCTGATCCACGGGATGGCAGGCAGTTCGGCCACCTGGCGCGCGATCATCCCGCAGTTGTCCAAGAAATACCGCGTCATCGCACCCGATCTGCTCGGTCACGGCATGTCCGCAAAGCCACGCGGCGATTACTCGCTGGGCGCATTCGCGGTCTTCCTGCGCGATCTGCTCGACGAACTCGGCGTGGCCCGCGCCACAGTCGTCGGGCAGTCGCTCGGCGGTGGCATCGCGATGCAGTTCACCCACCAGCACCGGGATTACTGTGAGCGGCTGGTCCTGATCGGCAGCGGTGGCCTCGGCCCGGACCTCAGTCCCGTGTTACGGATGCTGTCTGCACCCGGCGCCGAGCTCGTGCTGCCCATCGTCGCACCGCAACCAGTGCTGAACCTCGGCAACAAGCTAGGTTCGTGGCTGCGCTCGGCCGGGATCCACGCGCCGCGGGCCGGCGAGATGTGGTACGCGTATTCCTCGCTGTCGGATGCACGGACCCGCCAGGCGTTCTTGCGAACGTTGCGCTCAGTGGTGGACTATCGTGGTCAGTCCGTCAGCGCGCTCAACAAGCTGCACGTCGCGGCCGGCCTGCCCACCATGCTGATATGGGGAGATCACGATCGGATCATTCCCGTCGCGCATGGTTACGCCGCCCACGAAGCCCTGGACGGCAGTCGCCTCGAGGTGCTCGAGGGTATCGGGCACTTCCCCCACGCGGAAGCGCCGGTGGCGGTGGCGGAGATCCTGGAGGACTTCATCACCTCAACTGCACCCCAGCCGGCCACCGACTCAGTGCGCATGGGTTCGCGTTTGCGCCAGATCAGCGATTGAGATCCCACTGTCCGTAATCGGCCGCGAGGACTTCGTCCACATCCACGTTGATGCCGCCCAGAAGCGGGCCGGGATTCGAGGGGCTGTTGACGATCGCTTGGTACAGCACCGCCATCGGCTCGCGCTGACCGTGTGACCATGACCTCGTTTGCCAGGCCCAGCGGTGGCCCGCGCTGGTGGAGTCGCCGATCACCCCGTCACTGATCGCCCACCCGCACGCGTTGTAGTGGCCGTAGATGCCGGTGCGGCCCACGCCGAGTACCGAGTTGATTCCTCGAAACCATTCGACGGCAACGGTATTCCAAGTGTTCTGGTCGATATCGTCGTCGACGCTGAAGAAGATCGGCGCCGAGTTCGGGCCGCCCGCCGCGGCATGCAGCTGCAGAGCCATTTGCGCGTCGGCCACGCCGCCGTCGTGCCCGCGGGTGAGGTCCGATGGGGTAGCAGGCCATCCGGGCTTGCCGTACTGGAAGTTGCTGACGATCTGAAGACCCGCCGCGCGTAACGAGTCCGCGTATTCGCGGGTGATGGGCTTCGCCTCGAAATGCGCTCCCGGCCGCTCTGCCGAGACGTAGTTGATCACTCCGGCATAGCCCGCTGCCTTGATCTCGGCCGGCGAGATCCGTTTTTCGGCGAAGTCGATCAGCTGGACATCGGCGGCTGACGAGGTGGGCGCCTCGATTGTCGCGGCCAGGCTGAGCAGAGCCGGTGCGAACGCATACTTGAAGACTTCGCGTCGCGGAACGGTCCGCTGCCCATCGCGTGGTGCAGCAATATCGTGCACCGCGCGATGGTAGCAAGAGCGCCAGCCCGCAATGACGTCTACAGTCCACGCTCGCTCAGCCACGACACGATGCGCTCGGCGACCGTTTCCCATCTCGGCTCCACGCTCATCGAGTGCCCGATCTCCGGGATGATCGCGGCTTGTGTGCCGTAGGCCCGCGCTGTCGTGCGCACAGTGGAGGGGCGATAGGTCGCGTCTTGTTCTCCCCCGAGCACCAGCAGAGGTGTAGTGATGCGGTCGGTCCTGACGAGTTTGAGGGCCACCATGTCCATCATGATGGCCCGCGTGCTCTCGGGTTGAAGCCGCGCGGCGGTCGAGCTGATCAGATCGTCCGACGCCTTGTCGCCGAAGAACAGCTCGCGAGCTCCGGCCGTCGTTGCCAAGAGATGGTCCGGCCGCCCGCTCACGGCGAACTTCGAACAACGCCACGGGTGTCGTCGCATCATGCGCAGCAGGGTCCGCAGATGGCCTCGCGGCGGTGCGGACGCGAGCAGCACCCCGGCCGGCGTGTCGTTGGTTTCGAGGTATTTCTGCACCACGAATCCCCCCATCGAGTGCCCGATCGGGATCGGCTGGGGTGCAAGCGTGTTCGCGATCGAGGAAACATCGTCGACGAAGTCCGAAATCGAGCATAAACGAAGCGGTTTGTCCGCTGGGCTCGAGCCATGACCGCGAAGGCTGAGCGACAAGACGCGAAACCCGCGCTCGGCGAAGAAGTCCAGAAAGTGCGCATCCCAGCTCCAGGCGCCTTGGAAGGCGCCGTGCACAAAGAGCAACGGATGCGGGTGCTTTGTGCTGGTTTGACCCTTATCGATTAGTTCCAGCATGAGATCGAATTCCTATCGGGGCGTTGGGGTTTGGTCACTGTGAATTCGTAGCCGTGGGGGGCCGCGGATTGATCTAGCCCCGCTGTCAGAACCGATGCTCAGTCTTGAGGAACTGCGCGGCGCGTTCGCCGATCACCATGCAGGGGGCCATGGTGTTACCGCTGGTGATACGCGGCATGATCGATGCGTCCGCGATGCGCAGATTCTCTACGCCGTAGACCTTGAGGTGTCCATCAACCACCGACATGGGGTCGCGGCCCATCTTCGCCGTCCCTGATTCGTGCCAGTAGGTGGTTACCGCATTGCGTAAGTAGGTTTCCAGTTCGTCGCCCGTCAGGTCGCCGGGCATGACCTCGCGCTTCGCGAATGGACGAAGGTCTGCGGAATTGCCGATCTCGCGCAGGGTTTCGACGCAGGCGATCCCGGCTTTGAGGTCGTCGGGGTGCGACAGTGCGTTTGCTTCGATCCGAATCGGGTCGGCCGGATTGGGCCCCGACAACCGCAAACGCCCGCGGCTTTTGGGATGCGTTGGGGAGCCGAATAGGATCCAGCCATTCTGTGGCAGACCGTATTTCGCGATGTTCTCGGGAGTGGACTTGGTGAAGGCCCCCAAACAGGCGAACAGGTCCGGCCCTTCGGGGTTGCCAAGCCCGGAGTTCCAGAACAGTGTCGCCCCCGCCTGGGTGCTGCCCTGCACATCGTCGGGGAACTCCCACACGCAGTCGAACCCGTAGTGGTCTTGAAGGTTGCGCCCGACCCCGGGCAGATGCTGTCGGACCGCGACGCCGACGCGGTGCAGTTCGTCCGCGTCGCCGAGGCCGGACTGCATCAGCACCTTGGGTGTGTGAATAGCGCCGAGTGACAGCACAACCTCGGTGTCCGCGGCCACCCGGTGGACCGTGCCACCGTGTAGGACTTCGACGCCGGTGGCCCGATTCCCATCAAAATTCACCTGCGTCACCAATGCATCCGGCACGACGGTCAGGTTCGGCCTCCCCAGATACGGGGCAGCGTAGGTGCGAAACACCGACTGCCGCTTACCGTTACGGATACGCGCGTCGGCGATGGCCGCGCCGCACGTATTCTCCATGAGTGGACCGTTAGGACTCTGGTAGGTGGGAATCCCCAATGTCCTTGCCGCCTTCACCGTCGCCGCGGCGACCGGATGAACGTCGGGTACCGGCTCGACGAAAACCCGCCCTCCCCTACCGCGATGATTCGGCTCGCCCACGCCGTGCCAATCCTCGATCTTCCGGTACAAGTCCAGGACCGACTCGTAGCCCCAGACCGGTGCACCGGATTCGGAGGCGAAATGGTCCCAATCGCTGCGGTGACCACGCGCCCAGAGCATCACGTTGATGCTTGACCCGCCGCCCAGCGCTTTGCCCATCGAGAATCCGATCGAGCGTCCGTACAGGTGCGGGTCGGGTTCGGATACGAAGCCCCAGTCGCGCTCGCTTCCCAAGTTCAACGGCCACTGGCTCGCCTCGGTGACTGTGGGGACGTCATCGCTCCCGCCGGCCTCCAGCAGCAGCACCTTCACGTCGGGGTTCTCCGCCAACCGTCCAGCGACGACCGATCCCGACGACCCGGCCCCACACACGATGACGTCGTACCGCGATTCCAAGACAGCGTTCACGATGGCTCCTCCACGTCGCTGGATATAGCGTTCCATACCTAGCCACGTGCAGGTGATCCAGATGGTTCACCCGCCTCGTGAATTCCCGCGTGACTAATAGCAATTCGGAATCGATGGCGGGACGGTTGTCCGGTGTGACGTGGGTTACTGGCGTTCAGCGGCTCTCATGAGGCGGCCCGCGAGAAATCCGACCACGGTACGCAGAAAGATCAGCATGATCGGGCCGCTGCCACGCAGCCTCTCGGTGAAGGAGCCTGTCCAGCGAATGTCGGTGCCGCCCGTCGCGTTGGGCGTCAACAGCATTTCGGCCTGGTAATCGCGCGCCGGCAGGGGCGGCCCGATCTGCAGGTAAACGTGCCGGCGGTCTTGTTCATACGCGATCGTCTTTTCCCGCATCAGCATCGGCCACATTCCCACCTTGCGCACCGCGCCGACACCGGCGGGCGCCGGATCGCCCTGCTGCTCCCAACCGGATTGGACGATAAGCGGTTTCGCCCATTGAGACCAACTGGCACCGTCGGTCTCAAGGCGAAACAGGGTGGCTGCCGGTGCGCTTGTGGTTCGGTTGATCTCGAACCGGAACACCTTGTCTTGCGACATGTCACCGACTCCCTGCCGTCGCCGCGTCGGCGGGCCGCAGCATCCGCCCACCGATCAAGGCTGAGAGCCAACCGGGTGTGAATCGTCCGCCGGTAGCCATCACCCGATTGCGCCATCCGGGAACGACCACGGCGCGGCCTTTGTCCATACCGCGTAGCCCCGCGGCCACCACCGGTTCGGGCGCGGCCAGGCGGCGATAGATCGCGGTGTGTGAGACGTCCGATCCAAGAGCGTCGACAAATCCGGTTCGCGTGGGCCCCGGGCACAACGCGGTCACGGTGACACCCGTCCCGCGAGTCTCTGCCCACAACGCCTGGCTGAGCGAGAGCACAAACGCCTTCGACGCGCCGTAGGTGGCCTGATACGGGCCCGGCTGAAACGCGATCGTGGAGGCGACATTCACGATGCCGCCGCGACCGCGGGCCAGCATTCCGGGAAGCACCGTGTGGGTGAGACGGACCAGCGCGTCCACGTTGACCGCCACCAGCTCGTGCTCGCGGCCGGCGTCTAGTTCCGAAAACCGTCCGTAGGTGCCGAATCCGGCATTGTTGACCAGCACCTCGACTGCGCGTCCCTCCAGACGAGCCGCGAGCGCGTCGACGCCGGACCCGGTGCCGAGGTCGCCGACGACCAGCTCGACGTCAATGCCGGGGACCATTTGGCGGACCCGCCGCGCCACCACGTCGAGCCGGGGCTCGTCACGCCCGGCCAGCAGCAATGACAAGCCCCGCTCGGCCAGCAGGTCGGCGAAAATCGCGCCGAAGCCAGAGCTGGCACCCGTGATCACTGCCCAGCCCGTTCGGTCGTCTCGTTGAGATGACATTTCCGCTCCTTTGGAAGATGTGAATTGTATTAACATAGATCACTCATGTTAATGTCGTCAACATGTCCGGAAAGAAGTCATCCGCACCGGCTGCAACCCGCCGTGACAGTTACCACCACGGCGATCTCAAACGGGCCCTGACTAGCGCCGCGCTATCGCTGGTAGCGGAGCGGGGACCGAAAGGTTTCACCTTGACCGAAACGGCCCGGCGGGCAGGCGTCAGTGCGGCGGCGCCATACCGTCACTTCACCGACAAGGCTCATCTGCTCGCCACGGTCGCCGAGCAGGGGTTTCTCGACCTCCACACCGTCTTGACCGCCGGCGCCGATGCCGCATCAGAGCCGGCGGAGAAGCTGATTGAAATCGGTCGCGCTTATGTGCGCTGGGCGGTCGGCCATCCAGACCAGTACCGCGTGATGTTCGGTGCGGATACCGACAAA
>DASYJS010000262.1:0-8405 GCA_035996225.1 Mycobacterium sp.
TCCATGCGGTCCTGATGGGCTCGGATTGCCCTCAGATCGGCCGCGATCGATTGAGTCGTGGCCGCAGCCAGGTCCTTTGAGAGGGCCTCGATCAGCCCGAGTGGCTCGTTGACGTCGTCAGCTGGAGGCTTTTCCACCAGATTCGGCGCTGGTCCCGACGACGGTACGACGAACAGCAGCACCCGGCGAACCGCTCGTTTGGCGGGCTGGTCGAAGATGCTCCTGAGCAATACATCGATGGGCTGGTTGTCCAGCAGACCGCCATCGGCGACCCAATGTGGCCGGGTCGTGTTGGCGAATTGTGCCATCGCCGGCCGGGCCGGCACGCCCGCGTTCTCGGGGGTTCCGGTCGCGAATGGGATGAAGGAGGGCTCGAAGGCCAGGGGGAACGACGCGGAGCTGCGAGCGGCCAATG
This sequence comes from Mycobacterium sp., assembly GCA_035996225.1. GTDB lineage: Bacteria > Actinomycetota > Actinomycetes > Mycobacteriales > Mycobacteriaceae > Mycobacterium. The sequence goes on from DASYJS010000262.1 coordinate 416, forward strand.
CCAACGCCGTCGGATTGTCCGCGAGCTCAGAGTTGGTGAAGGTGAAAACGCCGCGCCGGTCGACGTCCTGGACGAGCGTGCCGAACGCATCGGTGAATCGGCTTGTCTCTCCGGTGAGAAGAGTGGTCGTGACGAACAAAGTGGTCGGCGGCGTGTGCGGACCGTCAGGGAAATTGGTAGGCGGGAACGGCCCCATCGCGAGGCTGGGGATCTCTTCTGCCAATGCGGCGAACATCCGCTCGTCGCCGTACAACAGGGAGGGGGTGCTCTTGTCCGTCGGATTTCGGATGAGGTCGATCAACGCCCCGAGATCCAACCAAAGTTCACGGAGCCCACCCAGGTCGGACCCCGTGACTCGTGATGAAGCGAGCAAAGCCGCGTTGATACCGCCCGCACTGGTGCCGGACAAGATATCGACCTCGACAGCCAGGTCGAGCAAGTCGATGAGTTCGGCGTAGAGCTTGAGGCACGCCGCCGACTCCGCGCTCAGTTGGCCGCCGGGCGGATATGTTCCGCCGACCCTGCGCCACTGTGAGGCCTGCGCAAGCAAGTTGATCTCGCGGGTAACCCCGGCCATCCAAATTGCAAGGCTGACACCGCCCGTCAAGGTCGTGGCAAGTCGGAGTTCTTGCGTCAACCGGGTCACCGGAGACGGGCTGTTGAATGCCATTGCGCACCCCTTGATGTAGCCGGTTCCGCACAACGCGGTGAGGAGCTGGCGCTTAGATTGCCACGGTTCCACCGTATTGATACACCCGCCCGGGGGGTAGGCAACGAGGAACCGACCGGAGGAGCGGATCACGCCGACCTAGCACCAGAGCGACTGGTGCCGGCGGATCCGCCAGAGCGACAGGCGCCGGCTTAAGACTCGGCTCGCAAATGAATGGAGGCAACGCACGCGCGCTGAAGAAGGCGACGAAACGGTCAACGATTACGCCGTTGAAGGAAAGCAGACGCACGACCGCATCAGGGAGTCGCAACGAGCAGGGAGCCCGTTGGGGAGAGTCGGTCAGCGGATCGCCAAGCTCTTTCGTGGCGAACAGGATTCCCCACATTAATTGAGGTCGACTTACGATCTCCTGATGACGACGGCTGCTGAACAGTTCTCCACCTCAGGGATGGGCGGCGTTCGCATCGTCGCTGACCGCCAGGGCGATCCGCTCGCGCGGGCCGTGGTGTTCCTGCACGGAGGAGGGCAGACCCGACGCTCATGGGGCCGGGCGGCCGCCGCGGTTGCCAATCACGGCTGGCAAGCGGTGACGATCGATTTGCGGGGTCACGGCGAATCAGACTGGTCTAGCGAAGGCGACTATCGCGTCGTCAGCTTTGCCGGCGATGTCCAAGAAGTGCTGCGCGGCCTGCCTGCGAAACCGGTCCTGGTGGGTGCTTCCTTGGGAGGATTCACCTCGATGCTGCTGGCGGGCGAGCTCTCGCCGGGCATCGCCAGCGCGGTCGTTCTCGTCGACATCGTGCCTAACATGGAGCAATCCGGGGCCACGCGCATTCACAGCTTTATGGCTGACCGGGTGGAGTCAGGGTTCGCCTCACTAGAAGAAGTCGCCGATGCCATCGCCGAATACAATCCACATCGGCCCCGGCCAACCGATCTGGAGGGCCTGACCACCAACCTCCGCCGCCGCGGGGATCGTTGGTATTGGCACTGGGATCCTCAATTCATCAGCGGCGCTGCGGCGTTCCCGCCATTTGAGGTCACCGATGCCGATCGCATGCACACCGCCGTTGAGGCGATCCTGCGTAGCGGCGTGCCCATGCTTCTGGTTCGCGGTCAGGTGAGCGACTTGGTTAGCCAGGAACGCGCCGACGAATTCCTCGCGCGCTTCCCGCAGGTCGAGTTCACCGATGTCCGCGGTGCCGGACACATGGTCGCCGGCGATCGCAACGATATTTTCGCGGGAGCGGTGCTGGATTTCCTTTCCCGCCACGTCGACGCGGGCTAACACCGCCTGAAGAGCGCGCCCGGCCATTGCGGTTGGCCTACCGTTGTCCCTAATATTTGTTCCGATGGGACCGCCACGCCGATGCGTCGATGAGGTCGTCGGCATAACCGAATGGGATGGCCGATGACGACCACGTCGAACTGCGTGACCGCGTGGCCCGCTTGGAAGCCCGAGCCGAGATCTTCGACTGCGTGCAGCGCTATGCGTGGGGTATCGGCCGACGTGATCGGCCGCTTTTGCGCTCGGCTTATCACGACGACGCGGTCGACGACCACGTCGGATTCGTTGGCCCCGTAGAGGATTTCATCGACTGGGCGTTGGCGTACCACTCCACGCAGACGCGGCATCAGCACTACCTGCTCAACCACACGGCGGTGGTCGACCGCGACGAGGCGCACGCCGAGGCCTACTACCTATTCGTTGGCACCGATCGCGAGCCGGCCAATCACATGACCATCTCCGGTGGCCGCTACGTGGATCGCCTCGAGCGGCGCGACGGCCGCTGGGCGATCGTCGACCGAGTGTGCGTCGCCGAGTGGATCGCAGACTCGACGAATCTGATCAGCGAGGAAGTCCTCGCGCTGCTCGCCGACATCAAAGGCGCCGCGCACGATCGCAGCGACCCTTCCTACCTCCGCCCGTTGAAGGCAAGCCGGGCCGGCGCGAACACGTAATAGCGGTCCGTCGCTCCGCTGACCAGCACCAAGCCATTGACAGGCTGGTAGCATCCTGGGCCGACAAGAGGGGAGCGGCGTGGCGATAGCGTGGTTGCGCAGGTTGGGGCTGATCGTTGCCATGGTGATGGCCGCGACGGTGTTTGCGAATACGGCTGCGGCAGAGGCCCCGCCGTCGCCTGGCGTGCGGGTCGATGATGAAACAAGCAAGTGCACAGCGGGTTTCGCGGCTCAGGGCAATGATGGCAGCTATTACTTGCTGACTAGCGGACACTGCGACGCGCACGACGGTTCGGTATGGACCTACGGTGAGAGCACCCCGCTCGGGACGATCACCGCCAGTGAGAAAGAGGGCGACAAGCGGGACGCCGCGATCATTCGGCTGGTTCCCGCCGTCGGTGCGCCATCCGGTGGTGTCGGCGGCAGACCGGTCCGGGATGTGTTGAACCGCCCCGAAATCAAGATGGGTATGCCCTTCTGCAAGTTGGGTGCGGTCACTGGGGAGACCTGCGGCACGATCACCGAGGTCGACGGCGATGTGGTCGAAGCCAGCGTGTTCAGTCTGAACGGTGACAGTGGGAGTCCGGGCTACGTGAAGAACGACGACGGAACCGTCAGTGCCGTTGGCATCTTGATGTCCTCCCCAGACGGCGACGACAACACCACATACTTCACCCTCGTGCAGCCGCTGCTGGGCAAGTGGGGAATACAGGTTCTGCCCTGACGTGAGCCCAGCAACCGGGGGAGCGCGAGATACCGTTTCGCCAAGCTTGGTATGGGGTATCTACCGGACCGGTGTCTTGCCTACGGACCCGTGAGTCCCGGTAGGGTCCGTAGGGATTGACAGAGACGAACGCGAAGATTGCGACACCAGCAACACGAAGGAGTGGGCGTGAAACGTGGGATCGTGATCGGCGCAGCCGGCGTGGCCATGGTGGTCGCAACCTGTGTCGGCTGTTCGAGCAACAAATCCAACACCGGCGCATCGAGCACGTCAGCAGCGCCGACTGGCCCGCAGGTCATCGTGGACGGCCAGAAGCAGAACGTCACTGGTCAGGTCACGTGCACGCCGGCTGGCGACAACATCAACATCGGCATCGGTGACGCGACCGCCGGCGTCGGCGCAGTGATCGGCAACGGCAACCCGCCCATCGTCCATGCGGTCGGGTTGGGCAGCGTTAACGGCGTCGCACTCGGTTTCTCCGACGCCGCGCCAAACCAAGCCAGCAACGCCGGAGCCGCAGTGGACGGAAAGGCCTACGCGATCAAGGGCACCGCGACAGGCACCGACATGACCAACCCGCAGCAGCCTCAGACGGTCACCAAGTCGTTCGAGCTGGACGTGACCTGCCCGTAGCGCGGGCCAACCAGACTTCGTCGGGGCAAAGCCTCAGAGGGGACGCAGCAATGTCAAAGAAGCGTGTCAGCGCGGTGACGGTCGCGGCGGGACTCAGCATCTCCGCGCTGACGTTCAGCCAGGGATTCGCCAACTCCGCCCCGCTCGACCCACCACCGCCCTGCCCGAATGGCAGCTGCCACGGTGGCCCCGGTGGTCCCGGCGGACCGCATAGCCCGCAAGCGCCGGAGACCACGGCGCCCCCGCAGACCAGCGCCGCGCCCGCAACCACCGCTGCGCCGCAGACGACGGCCGCCCCGCAGACCACTGAGCAGCAGAGCCCGCAGGCCACCACGCCGCAAACCACGGCGTCGCAGAGCGCGCCCACCACGACTGCGCCGGCCACGCAGACCACGACTCCGCCGGCCACGCAAACGACGACACCGGCCCAACAGACCACGACGCCGCCGGCCACTCAAACGACGACGCCGGCCGAACAAACCACCACGGCACCGAGTGCGCAAACCACGACGCCGGCCGGCAGCCAAACGACGTCGCCATCCGGACAGCGGCCCACCCGCGCGCTGGTGGCGCCGAGCACTCAACCGCCGCACGAGCCCTACCAGCCGCGCGGCACCTACCTGACGGCCACCGCCGACATCGGCGGTCCGATGGACTCATCCGTCGGCTTCAGCATTGTCGGCCACGGTGCGCCGCCTCCTCCGCCGCCGCGCGGCTGGGGCTGGAACGACGGCCCGCCTCCCGGCCACCCGCCGCCGCACTGGGAAGGCCCGCCGCCTCGTGGTGGTTGGGACGGACCGCCGCCTCCGGGTGGCTGGAACCGCCCGTGGGGCGGGCCGCCACGCGATGTGGTTTATGCCCGCTCCGACTTCGGGCCGTTCGCCTACAACACCTTCACCGTCGTTCCGGTCTTCAACTGGCAGTTCGGCGGTTGGGGTTACTGGTTCTTCGGTGTGTGGGTGCCGCTGTACTGACGCCCAAGAGGGACATCCCTTCGTTGGAAAGACAATTCGTCAGGCTCGGTCGCGATGGCGGCCTGGTTACCGTCGAGTTGATCAATTCCAAGCCGCTCAACATCTTGGGTAGCGGTGCCATCGATGAACTGACGCAGGCTTTCCGCACGATCAGCCAAGAAAACGACGCCAGGGTCGTGGTGCTGCGCGGAGCCGGTGAGAAAGCGTTCATTGGTGGCGCCGACATCAACGAGATGGTTGCCCTGGACCGGGGCAGCGGCGAGGTATTCATCCGCCGGCTCGCGGATTTGTGTGAGGCGATCCGCCAGTGTCCTGTTCCCGTCGTAGCCCGACTCGCGGGCTGGTGCCTCGGGGGTGGCCTGGAAGTCGCGATCTCTTGCGATCTGCGGATCGCGGAGTCGGGGGCAAAATTCGGCATGCCGGAAGTGGCCGTCGGGATCCCGTCGGTCATTCATTCGGCGTTGCTGCCCGCACTAATCGGGGCCTCGCATGCGGGCTGGCTTTTGCTGACCGGCGAAACGATCGATGCCGAGACGGCCGCCGGCTGGGGGCTCGTCCACGAGGTCGTTGCCGCTGACGAACTCGACCGCCGCATCGCCGAACTCACGATGAAGCTCGGGGGATTCGGCACGTATGCGGTCCGCCAACAAAAGCGTCTACTCAACAAATGGTTCGATATGTCCGTTCACGGGGCGATCGAAGACAGCATCGAGCAGTTCGGTCTGGCCTTCCTGACGGGGGAGCCGCAACAACACATGCAGGCGTTCCTCTCACGTAAGAGCGGCAAGAGTTAGTCGCAGCGTCCGCTGAGACGCCTATATCCGCGTGCGGCCGGATCTCCCGCGGCCGTGAAAGCGGGTGCGATTGTTGCAGTCTGGGACCACACGCTGGAGGCGTGGCTAGTCCTCGGTTATCAGCCCGTGCAACAGATTCTCGGGGAATCCGGCTGGACGAGTGGTCCGTTAGCGAACCCCAACACTTTTCGGGCTGTAGATCGAGATATCTTGCGCAGCAACATCTTATTTACCGATGGCGTGGATCATCAGCGGGCTGCGAGATTCACTTCGCGACGTCTTCACCCACTCCTTTATCGCCGGTCTGGTTTATCACCGCCGACCCGAACCTCGAACTCGACGACGTCGTCACCACGGCGGTGATCATCGCCGTTGCCGGGCATGAAACGACAGCAAACCTGCTGGGCGCAGCAATGATTCGCCTCCTGAAGCCCGGAGCCAACGGTATTCGTCCCGTCGACACCATCGACACGGTCGACGATCGACTGATCAGCGAGTTGCTGCGCCTTGACGGACCCGAACAAGCCGTGGGGCGCACCGCCACGCGTGATCAGATCCTGGGCGGCGTCGCCATCTACGGCTGGGGAGCCGGCAGTCGCCGCCATCGGCGCCGCCAACCGCGATCCGGAGGTCTTCAGCTGGCCCAGAAGGCTTGAAATAGACCGCTCCGGACCTGCGCCGCTGACATTCGGCTACGGACCGCACTGTCTTTGACGACCCCCAATAGCCCTGCACAGCAGATCATTTCGCACTCGTTGGCCTATGAATCAGCTCGCGTTGAGTGTCGGACAATCGTCGTAGCGAGCGGCGTCGATGAATGCGTCGGCACGTTCTGCAGCCTCATCCACGCCGAGCCCGGTAATGTCGGAATTGTTCGCATTTCCCGCAGTACTAACGATCTGACGGCGTGACCAACCCTGTGCCAGGGCGGCGCATATCGTCTTTTCGGTCTGCTTTCTATGGTTGGGCCAGTCGGGTGCGAAGGTAACCAAATCAGCGTGAGCCGTGGCGATTGTGTCAGGCATTGCAGCCATACCAGTGAGCGGAATCATCAGCGACACTACTGAAAGTAATTTCTTCATGGCCACGGACCGTACGTGCGCTGGCAGAGAATTAGCTGTGCTGTCACTGTGTGGACCTTCTGCGCTCTTCGCCGCCGCGATTCCGGTCGCAGAATCGACACAGCAAATTCCCAGAATCCATCTTGTGTTACGCGTGAATCACGGAGCGGCGAAACGTAGTTCAGTTAAATAACAAACTCATCGCCGAACCGCTGCATCGGTTTCGCGGATTGGCCGCGCGTCATGCCATCGGGCCGAAACCGCATCCAGCAGCGATATCAGCTGTAGCTCAACAATATTGGCTCAGCGAGACGCTACAATCGATCGCCGGATGGCGAAGGTCGATGAGAGGATTGGGATGGCCCCAACTCGTACTGAGAAACTGGGTCGGTCTGACCCGGTTTCCGGTCTCGTCAGCCTGGCGGCATCTGTGGCACCACTATTGGCTGTCACTAGTAACTCGACAGAAAGACAGGCAGTGACCCACCAAGAAGCCACCGACGCGACGCCCTCACCCCGTAGCCAAGCTGAAGCTCTGAAAGCGGTGGTGCGTCGCAACACAGAACAAGTCCAGGGCCAAGGCGATTTTGCTCTGTTCGAGGAACTGTTCGACGACGATTTCGTTGACCACACTCCCCAGCCCGGGACGACGCCCGACAAAGCCGGCGTTCGTGTCCTCTACAACCGGCTGCGCGAAGCGTTTCCCGACTTCCGGCCCGAGATCCATTGGCAGACGGTCGACGGCGACATCGTGACCACCTTTAAGACGTATCACGGCACTCATCAAGGTGACTTCCTCGGCATCGCCCCTAGTGGCAAGACCATCCAGTTCGAAACGGTCGACGCCATGCGGGTCCGTGACGGAAAGATCACCGACCACTGGGGAGTGGCGAACCTGTACTCCGTCCTGTAACAACTCGGACAGCTACCCACCTGACCGCGTGGATTGCTCGCTGTGCCGTTCACCCTCGTGCCAATTGGCCAGGAGTCGCAGCGACGTTTCGTCGGCCGACCCGGGTTCGGTGGTGTAGACGATGAGGACCTGATCGGGGTCGCCGGATGGGTTGAGTGCCTGGTATTTGACGGTGAGATCGCCAACGAGCGGATGATGGTAGGCCTTCGTTCCCGTGGTGCGGCGTTCGACGTTGTGCTTGGACCACCAGGACCGAAAC
>DASYJS010000263.1:0-9455 GCA_035996225.1 Mycobacterium sp.
CAACAAGTTCGTAGCGAACGTCGAGAGCCCGATGATCTTGTAGTAGCCCAGGAATGCGACCATGCCGCGCGCGGCGGACAGCTCGAACACCACCATCACCAGCGTCAGCAACAATGTGATGATCGACCGATAGACCAACAGCAGCATCGCGATGATCACGGTGAAGGTGCACATGGTGATGACTTGCACACTGCGGTCGCCGGCCATGTGCTGATCGGCTGACAGCGCCGCAGGTCCGGTGACGTAGGCCTTCACCCCGTTGGGCGTGGGCACACTTTTGACGATGCTTTGGACGGACTCAACCGATTCGTTGGCCAAGGCTTCGCCCTGGTTACCCGCGAGGTAGACCTGTACATACGCGGCCTTGCCGTCGTTGCTTTGTGCGCCCGCCCCGGTCAGGGGGTCGCTCCACATATCCTGAACGTGCTCAACGTGTTTGGTGTCGGCGTCGAGCTTCTTGACGAGCTTGTCGTAGTACGCGTGGGCGTCGGCGGCCAGCGGATTTTGGCCCTCCAGAACGATCATCACCGAGCTGTTGGACTTGTACTCGTTGAACACCGCGCCCATGCGCTTGGTCGCGACCACCGATTGCGCATCGTCGGGGGCCATCGACACCGAGCGCATTTTCCCCACCTCGTCCAGGTCGGGGACGAGGATGCTGAGCACCGCGATGAGCGCGATCCAGCCCAGAATGATGGGTATGGCGAATTTTCGGATGAAGCGCGGGATCGACGGCCGTTCTTTGTCTTCGGCGATCGGGATGGTGTCGGTCCGGGTGTCATTGAACGTTGTGCTCATGCTGATTTCACCAAGCAGAATGTCAGGGCGTGCACGCCGTTGGTTATTTTCTCGTCCTTGACTTCGTCATCGATGGTGATGCGGCAACCGAGGTAGTCACCGTCGCTTTGTGCCGAGAGGTTGGGGAAGACTGAGGGGGCGGTCGTGCTGAGGACCAACGTCCACGGCAGCGGCGCACCGTCGACCCGCTTCGGGTCGGCGCTGAGATCCAAGTAGTTCACATTGGCGTGGCTTGCCGAGCCGAAGATCTCGTACTTGACGACCTTGGGCTTGAACGGCTTGGAATCTTCCAGCCGGGGGCTTGTCATGACGCCCGTGTCGTGAGCGCCGAAGAACGACTTGACCCGGACCACGGCAAAGGCGCCGACCACCACCACGGCCACGATCAACAGTGGCAGCCATGCGTTGCGCAAAATCTTTGATCGCAGCAACTACGTGATTCCCTTCCTCACCACGTAACCGTGATGTGGCCAGCATCCGCGTGACCCTCAGACGAACTCAAGTGCGCGCGCGTTACACAGCTCAGCGATGAACTTCGATGATTGCCGTGATTCGCGCGTGCCCGATCGTCAAGCGCGGGGACAGTCGCCCCTGCGTACTGGACGTCGTTCCCGGTACTGACCCCGCATTGCTGAAGCGTTCCCCAATACCGCCACCAGCGCATGATACATAATGTGCATATCTTGCACAGTATGCAACATTTGTCGCCGGTGTTTCAGATCACTTCGTGAAGATGCCGTTGACCAGCGCGGCAGCGCGCTCGACATAGGGCATCGGCGTGTCGTCGGGGTCCTTTGACTCGCCGCTTGCCCACCTCTCCAGGCCCGAGCGCACTGCCGTCAACGCCAGCGCGGAGATCAACTCGGCCATCTCGTCGTCGGGCTGCATCGCCTGGCGGCGGACGATGATGTCGGTCAACTGCAGTTGAAACCGCTCGAGGTCGGCGAGGAACGCTGCCAAGACCGCGGGGGACGTTTTGGCAAGCTCCAGCATGTGGGCCGCCTGTTCGCGCTGCGGCGGCACGTCACGGAGATGGTGCGCCGCCAGGGTGATCAGCTCTGCCAGCACCGCTGAGTAGGGGGCGGGTCCGGCCGCGACGAAATCTGCTACCAGCTCGGGGGGTATGTCCGATGGGCCATAAGCGATCGCGGATTCTTTGTTGGGGAAGTAATTGAAGAAGGTTCGCGTCGAGATTCCCGCTTCGGAACAGATTTCCTCGATGGTTACCTTGTCGAAGCCCCGTTCCAGCGCCAGGCGCACCGCGGCGTCGCGGATGTCTGCGCTGGTCTGCCGCCGCCGGCGTTCGCGCAGGCCCATCTGGTCGGTCATGACCTCAATAGTTGCACGTTCTGCACACTTTGCAGTCAAATGGACCGGCTGGATCACCGGCCCAGTCAAACGCAAATGGTGGTTGTCGAAAGTTGCAGTCGGGAAAATCGCACGTACACAACGTGTTTTATCGATAAGCGACGCGATTAGCGCTGGTGGTCGTCCGCCGGTGCGGCCAGGGCATTCCATAGCTGGTCGCGCTGGCTGGCGAAGAATTTCACCGAGATCGGCGCCTTGTCCACCAGGTGGTCGAACGCGTGGAACGCGCCAGGGGCGATTTCCTCGTGGACGGGCACGCCCGCTTCGCGCAGGCGCCGCCCGTATTCCCGGCATTCCTGATAGAAGAGGTCCAACGTCCCGACACCGATCCAGGTCGGAGGCAGCCCGGACAAATCTTGCCGGCGCGCAGGTGCGGCCTCGACGGGGTCTGCTCCGTTGAGGTACCACTGCCAGGCCAGCTGATTGTCGCTTTCGGTCCACATGATGCGCTTGGGGCCGTCGCCGTTTGAGCCAGTGCGATCGTCGAGCATGGGGTACACCAGCATTTGGAAGGCGAGCTTGACCTCTTTGCGATCGTGCGCTCGTTGCGCTACCGCAGCCGCGAAATGTCCACCGGCACTTGCCCCGCCGACGGCGACTCGATCCGAGTCCACCCATGGTTGTCGGGCCAGCCATTGCAGCGCTGCATAACAGTCTTCGAGTGGTGTCGGGTACGGGTGCTCGGGAGCTAGGCGGTGCTCGACGGCTGCCACCGCGACGCCGGTGAGATGGGACAGCTTGCGGCAGAACTTGTCGTCCTGGACGGCGGTCCCCATGATGGTGCCGCCGCCATGGATCCAGAGCAGCGCGGGTGCCGGGTCGGGGAGGCCGGCTGGACGATGCATGCGGACATTGACGTGTTCGTTGACCGCGATCACCGGTACATTGCGCAGCCGTCCGGCGTTGCCGAGAAGCCGCATGGCGGCTCGCTGGGCCTTATAGCCGCGATGTAACTTGTGGCCCCTGGGCAGAAAGCGGGCCGCGTTGCGTAGATCGGGATCCAGCGCCTGTCGCGAGGTGAAGGCATTCTTTGCGAATTTGTGTGCCATCGTTGTTCTCTATTCCCTCACGCCGACAGGCCCAATTCGACCATACACAGCGGAAACGATGTCAATACGAGACGGGTTATCGGGCAGAGCCATCAATCTGTACGGGGTATCCGCCGCGCAGTATCTCGACGATGGACGGTGGAGTGAATACGGTCGCCGCGCCGGCACCGGGACGTGGCAGCTCGTCGCGATAGCCGTTGTCGTGTTGGTCCCAGACCGCGAGATGGGCACCGGCGACGACGGCCGGCCCGAGCTCGGTGGCGACGAACACCCCGTCGGGAAGACGGTCCCAGGGATGGTGCTGGCCGGTGCCGCTGATCCGCTCGCGGTGTAGCTGCGTGTCCATGTCTTTGGCGTAAACCCGTGTACTGGTGTGGGTTTCGGCCCAGAGGGTCCGGAAAGTGGTGTAGGCGCGGTGTCGGCACTCACCGCACGGGCGGTGTCCGGCGGCCAATGCGACGGCCTCGTCGAGGAAGAATAGCGGCGTATAGCGGTCGGGCTCCCACTGCGCCGCCCGGCGGCCCCGGAACGACAGCACACAGGTGATCCAGGTCTTGTGCTGATGGTTGCGAACGATCTCGCGAGTGCCGCGACCGTGGTGCAGGCGGCCGCGGTTGCCCATCCAGGCGCCGCGGCCCGCAACGGCGACGATCTCGCCCAGCGGCGAGACGCGGTTGCGCGCCGGGCCCTGCGTTGTCATTCCTGCCGCTCGAGGTCGAGCAGCGCGCGCTTGGCGACGGGTCCGCCGCGGTAGGCGCCGACGGTGCCATCGGACCTGATCACCCGATGACACGGCACGACGACAGGGATCGGGTTGGTCGCGCAGGCGGTGCCGACGGCGCGGACGGCCTTGGGAGAGCCGGCCAGTTGCGCCAGCGCGGCATAGCTGGCCGTGGCGCCGTAGCTGATGTCGGTGTTGAGGTGTTCCAGCACCGTGCGCCGAAACCCGTGCGACAGTGTCCAGTCCAGCGCAACGTCGAAGCTGTGCCGGCGGCCGGCAAAATATTCGTCGAGTTGTCGCGCGATCGGATCCAGCCGCATCGGCGCCTCGAGCACCCGCGGGCTGATGCTCTGGGAGAGGGTCAGCAGCACGCCATCGTGGTCCTCGTTCGCGAAAGCCACCCGAACCAGTCCGCGCGGGGTGGCAGCCAGCAGGAGTGGACCGACGGCGGAATCCACTGTGCGATAGGCGATGTCGAGCAGATCGCCGGTCTGAGCGTCATGTTCCAGACGGGCGTGCAGGCGCCGCAGATCATCCGGGTCGACGGGGTAGTGGTGGGCGAGGTCAGTCGAGGTCATGGTCATTCCTTGCAGTGTCGACGAGGGGATAGGTGCGCCGCAGCGCGGCGACGCCGTCAGCTGCGGCCCGGCGGGCAGCGGCAACGCTGCTGTCGAGGATCATCGCGATCTCGGAGTAGGGCAGGCCCGCCAGGTAGTGGTAGGCCACCGCCTGACGCTGTTTCGGTGGCAGCGAGCCCACGGCCGCATCCAGGTCGAGATCGTGGCCGTCGGCTCGTTCCCTGGCGGGGGAGTCGGGGGTATCGGCGACCGGGATCGCGTGCCGTGACGCCGCCCGAGTGATGTCGATGGCTTTGCGGTGAGCGATCGTGACCAGCCACGCCTCGACATTGGCGTCGGCCGGCAATCGCGGATAGGCCTTCAAGGCGGCCAGGAACGTGTCCGACCACGCGTCATCGGCGTCGGTGTGGCCGACCACGGCACGCACCACTCGCAACACCGTGGCACCGTGCTGCGCCACCACAGCCTCGAACGGCGGCTTGACGTGCTGGTCGACACTCACCCTGGCGTTCCTCCGCGGAAAATAACAACTCTTACTGTGAAGACGTCAGCGCATCGTGGAATGTGAGAAAGCAATTCGAGCCGCATCTCACGTTTCTGGTCTGGTCATCGTCTACCCACAAAGGAGGCTGAACGATGACAGCACGACACACGGTGATCGATAGCCCACTGGGTGAGCTGACACTCACCGCCGACGGCGACGCTCTGACGGGCGTGTACTTCCGGCATCATTGGCACCCGCCCACAGGGGAGATTCTCGGCGAATACGTCGAGCCGGCTGCCGACGAACTGTTCCGGCGCACCGGCGAGCAGCTGGGCGAGTACCTCGCCGGCCATCGCACCCAATTCGATCTTCCAATCGCATTGGTAGGCGAGCCGCGCCTGCTGCGAGTCTGGAATCTGCTCGACGACATCGGCTACGGCCAAACGAAGACTTACGGTGAGCTCGCCGCCGAATTAGCCGATGGCACCACCGCATACGAAGTCGGCCAGGCCGTTGGGCGCAATCCGCTCAGCATCGTCGTTCCGTGCCATCGCATCGTCGGAAAGGACGGCACGCTAACGGGTTACGCGGGCGGCCTAAACCGCAAACGGTTCCTGTTGGAGCTGGAAGAGCCGGCACCCGCCGTGGCTGGCAAACTGTTCTGATGCCTTCGACCTGGCGTAAGCGCGTCGATGCCGCGGACTGGGAAGCGGTCGCCGCCGACATGAACGACGTCGGCGGTGCACTGCTCCCACAGCTGGTCACCCCCGCCGAGTGTGCTTCGGTGATCGATCTTTACGCAGACGACCGTCTATTTCGCGCCGTCGTCGACATGGGCCGCCACCGCTACGGGCAAGGCGAGTACCGCTACTTCAAAGAGCCCTACCCGCCTCCGATCGAAGACCTGAAACAGGCGCTCTACCCAAGACTCTTGCCGATCGCCCGTGACTGGTGGGCCAAGCTGGGCCGCGATGCTCCGTGGCCTGACACTCTCGACGAATGGCTGGACATGTGCCATCGCGCCGACCAAACCAAGCCCACCGCACTGATGCTCAAATACGGGCCGGGCGACTGGAACGCCCTGCACCGAGACCTGTACGGAGACCTCATCTTTCCGCTTCAGGTCGTCATCAACCTGAACGAATCGGGGGTCGCGCACACCGGAGGCGAATTCCTGCTCGTCGAGCAACGAGCCCGGGCTCAGTCCCGGGGGACAGCGACGACGCTGCCGCAAGGACACGGTTACGTCTTCACCACCAGAGAACGGCCGATCCGATCGACACGCGGGTGGTCGGCGGCCCCGGTACGCCACGGAGTGTCCGCGGTCCGCTCCGGTCGGCGCTACACGCTGGGATTGATTTTCCACGACGCCGCCTGAACACCGCTATCGCCGGTTGCGGCACCATAGTGCTCATGGAGTTGTACAACGTCATGCGATCGACACCGGCAGTGCGCGAATTCACCGACGACCCGCTTCCCGATGACGTTCTCGGGCGGATCCTCGATAACGCCCGCTTCGCGCCGACCGGCGGTAACCGGCAGGGCGTGCGCGTGATCGTGGTCCGCGATGGCGAAACCCGCTCTGCGTTGGCCGATCTGGGGCTCCCGGCCGCTCGCCGATACACCGCACAGCTCGCCAATGGCGAATCGCCATGGAACCCGTTGCAGCCCACCGCCGCAACCGCGTCAACAATCGAGGAGACCGAGCCGCCGGCGCAGCTGTGGGTCTCGCTTCGTGAGGCGCAGGTTGTGCTGGTGGTCTGCCTGGACCTCGCCGTCGTCGCTGCCACCGATCAGGATCTCGACCGCATCGCGGTGGTGCCCGGGGCGTCGGTGTATCCGTTTGCGTGGAATATCCTGTTGGCCGCGCGCAACGAAGGCTATGGCGGGGTCTTGACCACGATGGTCGTGGCCGAGGAGCGGCGCGCAAAGGATCTGCTGGGCATCCCCGATCCGTACGCCATCGCGGCCGTGGTTCCGCTGGGCAAACCCGTGCGCCAAGTGACGAAGTTGCGGCGACGCCCGGTGCACGAGTTCGTCACGTCCGAGCGGTTCGATGGAGCGCCGTTCACCGGCTAACCGGTTGCTCCGTCGGGTCCTGTTATAAAGCGAACGGACAACCGGGGTCTGCGGCATCCTCGGCTAGTGGCTTTCCCGCCGGCTTGATGTAGATGACTTCCAAGATCAACGGCCCGGTGCCGATGTTGCGCCCGAGATGGACGTGTTCGGGCCCAGCGGGCTCGGTGATGGGATCACCAGGGTTGTATACGCCATCAATCAAGCAGTCAGCGGAGTAATGGGTGAGGGTGCCGTGCTTGACAACTCCGACCACGATGCCATCGTGCCAGTGCCAGCCGGTACTGCCGCCGGGGTCGATGGTGATGTCGCGGACGATGAAGTCTCGTCCTTCTTCTGAGGATTGGGTCAGTTGAGCCGCATTCAATCCGCTCGCGGGCGTCGCAGCGCCGCGCACGGCCGGTGTAAGGAGCACAGGTAAAAGAAGAAGTGAGAGGGCCCCTATGCGGCGTGGATGCATCGATTTGATCCCTCACCCTCAAGCTGTGCCTCGCTTCTCAATAGCGAAGCCCCTCAGCGAGTTTCGCGAACTTCGGCGGCTGCGGTGTATACGAGAAATGATTTAGCCCTGTTGTGGCCTCTAATCAGAGCAACGAACTTTCACGGTGTCCAATGAATGCTTCTGATCTGAGTCATCGAATTTTCAGATGACGATGATTGCCACTCACCGCCGGCGGGCGCGATACTGCAGGGGACCCCACACGTGCATATAGGAGACGGTGAATTGACACGAATCGCGCCATCCACAGCCTTTGCCGCGGTGCCGACTGAAGATCTCGGTCAAGGGGATCGGATCAACCTCGGCGTCGCCTCTATCATCAGCCGCCTTCCCGCGGCGGCCGAGGCGATGGGCGCGTTGACCGCGGCGCTGCGCGCCGATGGAAGTTTGTCGCCCCGGCTTCTCGAACTGGTGCGGCTGCGCATCGCGTTTTTCAACCAATGCCGAAGCTGCATCGCGGTTCGCTATCAAAGCGCCCTCGACGACGGTCTTGACGAGGATGCGGTGTGCTCGCTGGAACGGCCGGCCGACGCGGATAATCTTTCGGACGCCGAGCGATCGGCCTTGAGGTTCGCCGAGCTGTTCGCGACCAACCATCTCGCCATCGACGATGCGGTGTATGACGAGTTGCGTGCGCACTTCAGCGAGGACCAGCTGGTGGAACTCGGCCTGCACTGCGCGATCGCGCTGGGTGTCGGACGGCTGTCGGCAACGTGGGATGTCAGCGATGATCTGCCCGAATCGAACGGCTCATCCGAGCGCTTGGCGCCGTGGAACTCCGCATCCGTGGTCGCGACGGGCTAGCCGCATCGCGCGCCTACGCCGCAGCGGGTGAGCTTGCGTCACTATCAAACTCGATGCAAATGGGTGAGAATAGCCGCGGCACGTTCGCCGATGATGACGCAGGGTGCCATGGTGTTGCCGGTCGTGATGCGGGGCATGATGGAGCCATCCGCGACGCGGAGGCGTTGAACCCCGTGAACGGCGAGCTTGTTGTCAACGACAGACATACTGTCGTGACCCATTTTTGCGGTGCAGGTCTGATGCCAGTAGCTTGAAACGGCATTGCGGATAAAACCTTGCAGGTCTGGGCCTTTGAGGTTGCCGGGCATCACTTCACGTTTTGTGAACTTACTGAGCGGCGCGGCGTTACCAATCTCGCGGCACAGCTTCACCGCGGCGATCGCGGCGGTCATATCGTCGGGATGCGACAGCGTGTTGGCTTCGATGCGGAGCGGGTCGCCTGGATTGGGGCCTGTTATGTGGACTCGGCCACGGCTTTTCGGCCGCACCACACCGGCAATCATGGTCCAGCCAGAGGCCGGCATCCCGAATCTGGCGGCGTTTTCGATGCTAGACAAGGGAACTTCGCACTGACACGTCTGCAGGTCCGGCGTGTCCAGACCGGGATCGCTCTTCCAGAAATAGGTTGCCTCCCCGGCGTTGTTCCGCGGTGCGAGAGGTTGGTCGTATTCCCAGACACAGTCAAAGCGCGGATGATCCTGATAGTTGCGGCCTACCCCGGGCAGGTGCTGTGCCACCGGGATGCCCAGCGGCCGCAGCTCGTCAGCATCGCCAATGCCGGACTGCATCAAGACCTTTGGAGTATTGATCGCCCCCAGCGACAACACCACTTCCGAGTTCGCGCCGATGCGGAGAACCTTGCCGTCGTGGACCAACTCCACCCCTGTCACGCGGGTTTTGTCCAGCAACAGCCGGGTGACGAGCGCGCCCGTGAGAACCGTCAGATTTCTGCGCTCTATGAGCGGACGGACGTAGGCAGAGAATACAGACTGGCGTTCGCCTGCGCGGGTGCGCAGGTCAATGATCGACGCGCCACCCCCGCCCTCCATCATCCGTCCGTTATTGCTCTCGAAGGTCG
>DASYJS010000264.1:0-43026 GCA_035996225.1 Mycobacterium sp.
CTGGCCGACCGTGATGAAGAACTGCGAGCCGTTGGTGCCGGGACCCGCATTGGCCATCGCCAGCAAGTAGGGCTTGTCGAATTGCAGCTCGGGGTGGAATTCGTCGGCGAACTGGTAGCCCGGGCCGCCGCGCCCCGTACCGGTCGGGTCGCCGCCCTGGATCATGAAGCCCTGGATCACTCTGTGAAAGACCGCGCCATCGTAGAACGGGCCGGCTGGGCTACCCGAAGCGTTTTGGGTCGAGTACTCCTTGGTGCCCTGCGCCAGACCAACGAAGTTGGCGACAGTCTTGGGCGCGTGGTTTCCAAACAGGGCGATCTTGATGTCGCCGCGGTTGGTGTGCAGTGTGGCAGTGGCAGTCTGATGCGGGCTGTTGGTCACGACAGGAGAGTCTGCCATTACCCGCGGGCTCGCCCGCACCCGGTGTCGCTCGGTGCGCGCCGGTGCCGAAAATGCCGACGTTGCGCGGCAATAGGCCCGCCGGTGTTTTTATGGTGGCAGTCTGTAGGTTCCACGAGCGGCACAGAAAGGCGGCAGATGAGCGCGAAGGCGGAATCCCGGCTGACCCCTAGGCAGCGACTGTCTCGGGGCCTGACTTACTCGGCGGTGGGGCCGGTGGACGTCACGCGCGGTGTCATCGGACTGGGGGTCGACTCCGCGCAGTCGACCGTATCGGAGTTGCGTCGCCGCTACCGCCAGGGCCAGCTTTCTCGCGATATCGCCGCGGCGCAGGAAACGATCGCCCAGGAGCTGGCCGCCGCACAAGACGTCGTCTCGAACCTGCCGCAGGCGCTGCAGAGCGCGCGCAAATCCCAACGCCGCCGCGGCAAGCGCCCCTTGCTGATCGTGGGAGCCGCCGTCGTGGTCCTGGCCGGCGGCGCGGCCGCATTCAGCATCGTTCGGCGTTCAACCCACCGGGACAACCCGGAGCCGTCACCCCGGCCGCCGAGCGTGGACGTGCAACCGCGCCCCTGACGCAGCGCCGGCAGCAACGCCCGGAAATTCACCAATTGCACTGTGCCCGTTCGCCCTCCGTTGCGCCATTCCATCTGGCTTGCTATCGCCGGCCCGCTCTAAAATTCCGCCCAGGGGGCCGGGATGAACGGAGCAGTCATGTCTCGTCTGACCACCAAGCTTGTTGTCGCTGCGGTCCTCACCTTCGCCACCCTGTCCGTGACAGCTGCCGGATGTGGTGCGACCGTCACGAGCACGTCGCCGCCCGCAGCTAACACCATGTAGGCCGATCGGCCCCCACGACTTCATTGCGGCCGGCGCGCGCCGGACGGCTTCTTCGGGCAGCGCAGCTTGCCGCTTTAGTCGTCGATGTGGTTCGGCGGCTGCCCGAGCGGCGCGGGCTGCGCCGGGTCGACCGGGTAGCACTCGGGCGGCGGGGTCCCCTCGCCGATCACGCCCCGGGGGCCGAAGATTGGGTAGCTGGGACGCTGGTAGCACCGCTCCCAAATCCCGTTCGGGCCTACCGGTCTGTCGCAAAAGGATTCCCCAGGAATGGGGGTGGGCTGACAGGCCGCCGAGGCGGTCGGTGCGCTTCCGATTCCGCCGATTGTCAGTGCTGCCCCTACCGACGCGATCGCGGCAGCCCACGCCGATTTCATCATCGCCCGCACCATACCGCTGTCAGTGTGACCGCGCCTGCCGACTCAGCAAACGAGCCCGGGGCAATGAGCGGGGACGAGATCCGCGGCCCACGAACTGTGGGGGATTGCCGAATGGACACCGCGACCGGAAATTCGGAGGTCACTTGGGCTCGGCTTTTCATTTGTGGAGCCTAGGGGAATCGAACCCCTGACACCTGCCTTGCAAAGGCAGTGCTCTACCAACTGAGCTAAGGCCCCTCTTGACCGTTAGGCGAGCCAACGGGTGCTGGATCAACTGCTGCCACGTGCCAGACCTCGACCCGGCGTCGTGACCGCACCACCGCTGCCACCAAGGCAATCAGTGCCAACGGCAATGCAAGTCTCACACAACGTTTTGACGGGCACATGGTTGTGGGCCTAGGAGGACTCGAACCTCCGACCTCTTCGTTATCAGCGAAGCGCTCTAACCACCTGAGCTATAGGCCCGTACACGCGTACGGCCGAGCGACGAGATTACCGCAATCGCCGCCCCACCCCAAAACCTCGCACTAATCCCGGTCCGCCAGCGTCACTTCGATGCCGCCGATCAGGTCGGTCGTCAGGTTGTACACGAACGCGCCGATGGTGGCCATGGCAGTCAGCAAGACGATGTTGACCAAGCCGATCAACACGGCGCCGCCGAAAATCGTGCCGCTGGAAACGAGTTCGCCACTGCTGCCGCTGGTGTTGTTCAGCAGGTCACCGACGTTGCTGTTGAGCTTGGCCCAGACACCCATGCCGCCGAGAACCAAGTAGAGGAACGCCACGGCGATCATCCAGACGAAGAACAGCGCCACCGAAAGCATCAGAGACACCTTCAACGTGCTCCACGGATCGATCCGGCGGATCTGCATGCTGGCCCGGACCGGTCCCCGGCCTCGGCGCGGCACCTGAACGAGGCTGTCGCGGTTCTCCCGGGATTCGGTGGTCGTCGAGCGCCCCGATCCCGCCGGTGGTGACGTCTCCGGGCTGCGCTCCGGGGTGCTCTTGCGCTGCGTTCCCCGCGGAAGCGGGCCGGACAGATCCGGCAATTCGCTGGCGTAGGCCTCATGCGGTGGCCCGTCACCGCGTGTCGGGGCGTCGAAGTCCTGGCTCTTCGACGGCGACTGAGCGCCGGTTCCCGGCGCGTTGCCACCGGAGATGAAGCGGTTCAGCCGCGCATCCACACCGGAAGGTGAGCCCTGCGGCCGCGCCTGGGTCGGCGGTTCGGTCGGACGATTCGCGGGGTTGGCGGCCCGGGCTGCACCGCGCTGCCACGGTGGCGAGTCCCCGCCCTCCTGACTACGGCCGGCCTGGGTGGGCGTCCCGCGCTGGGGCACACCGGCACGCTCGGCCGAAACATCCCCATTCGGGCTGTCACCCTTTTTGGGGGCGCCCGGCTCGCTCGGTGAGGTCACCCCGACTCCTTAGCTCTGCTGCCTTGGCAGTCGCATTGTCTCTGGTTCGGCTGAGTCTAATTGCCCGTGTCCTGTGGCAGTCCGTTGGCAGGCCACTGCTTGACCCGCGGCCTGCGGGCTAGCTTTCGGACTCCTCGACGCCGCCGACTTCCTCGAGGTCTTCGTCGGCGCCTTCTTCGGCGTTGCGTGCGATGGCTAACAGTGTGGCGCCCTCGCCCAAGTTCATCAACCGAACGCCCTTGGTCTGCCG
The DNA here is from genome assembly GCA_035996225.1 of Mycobacterium sp. Taxonomy (GTDB): domain Bacteria; phylum Actinomycetota; class Actinomycetes; order Mycobacteriales; family Mycobacteriaceae; genus Mycobacterium. Next base: position 3,282 of record DASYJS010000264.1, read on the forward strand.
TCCGGCCTTGCGGACCTGGCGCGCCGCGGTGCGGATGACGCCGCCGCCCGAGGTGATCGCGTACAACTCGCTGTCGTCGTCAACAATCAACGCCCCCACCAGCCTGCCACGCCGACGGTCGTACTGAACGGTCAGAACTCCCTTGCCGCCGCGGCCTTGCACGGGGTACTCCTCGATCGCGGTGCGTTTGGCGTAGCCGCCGGCCGTGGCGACCAGCAGGTAGAGGCCTTCCTGGACCACATTCAGCGACAGCAGTCGGTCGTCCTCGTTGAATCGCATGCCCTGCACGCCGGAGGTGGCGCGGCCCATCGGCCGTAGCGCCTCGTCGGTCGCCGAGAACCTGATGGACTGACCGAGGGCCGAGACCAGCAGCAGATCCTCCTGGGCCGAGCACAGCACCGCTCCGACGAGCTCATCGTTGTCACGAAGGTTGACGGCCACGATTCCACCCGAGCGGTTGGAGTCGAAGTCGGTCAGCTTGGACTTTTTGACCAGCCCGTTCTTGGTGGCCAACACCAGATACGGCGCATCCTCGTAGCTCTTGATCTGAATGACCTGGGCGATGCGTTCCTCGGGCTGGAATGCCAGCAGGTTGGCGACGTGCTGACCGCGTGCCGTCCGGGATGCCTCCGGCAGCTCGTAAGCCTTGGCTCGATACACCCGCCCCTGCGTGGTGAAGAACAGGATCCAGTCGTGGGTCGACGATACGAAGAAGTGCGCGACGATGTCGTCTTGCTTGAGCCCGGCGCCCTGCACACCCTTCCCGCCGCGTTTCTGGCTGCGGTACAGATCGGTCTTGGTGCGCTTGGCGTATCCCGTTTCGGTGATCGTGACGACGACATCCTCGCGCGCGATCAGATCCTCGTCGTTGACATCGCCGTCGGCCGCGATGATCCGGGTACGACGGTCGTCGCCGTACTTTTCGACGATCTCGGCGAGTTCGTCGTGCACGATCCCGCGCTGCCGCTCCGGCTTGGCCAGGATGTCTTCCAGATCGGCGATCTCGGCCTCGATCTTGGCCAGGTCGTCGACGATGCGCTGACGTTCCAGGGCCGCCAGGCGCCGCAGTTGCATGTCCAGGATGGCCTGGGACTGGATTTCGTCGATGTCCAGGAGGTCGATCAGGCCGGCCCGCGCGATCTCGACGGTCTCCGACGCCCGGATCAAGGCGATGACTTCGTCCAGCGCGTCCAGCGCTTTGACCAGACCGCGCAAGATGTGCGCGCGTTCGTTGGCCTTGCGCAGCCGGTAGGTGGTGCGGCGGATGATGACGTCGAGTTGGTGCGCCACGTAGTGGCGGATCATCTGGTCGATGCGCAGCGTGCGCGGGACCCCGTCGACGATCGACAACATGTTGGCGCCGAAGCTGGTCTGCAGTTGGGTGTGCTTGTAGAGGTTGTTGAGCACGACCTTGGCCACCGCATCGCGCTTGATCTCGACGACGATTCGCACACCGACGCGGTCGCTGCCCTGGTCTTCGACGTTGGCGATGCCGGTCAGCCGGCCGTCGCGGACCTGCTCGGCGATCGAGGTGATGAAGTTGTCGTGGTTGACCTGATAGGGCAGCTCGGTGATGACGATCGAAGTGCGCCCGCGCGAGTCCTCCTCGATCTCCACCACGCCACGCATCCTGACGGACCCGCGTCCCGTGGTGTAAGCGTCGTGAATCCCTTGGGACCCGACGATCAAACCGGCAGTGGGGAAGTCCGGTCCCTTGACTCGTTCGCGGACGGCAGCCAAGGTGGCTTCCTCGTCGGCCTCGTGATTCTCCAGGCACCAGAACACCGCCTCGGCGAGCTCGCGCAGGTTGTGCGGCGGAATGTTGGTCGCCATGCCGACCGCGATACCGCCCGAACCGTTGGCCAGCAGGTTCGGGAACCGGCTGGGCAGTACCGTCGGCTCCTGCACGCGCCCGTCATAGTTCGGGATGAAATCGACTGTCTCCTCGTCGATTTCGCGCAGCATCTCCATCGCCAGCGGAGTCAGCCGCGCCTCGGTGTACCGCATCGCGGCGGGCGGATCGTTACCCGGCGAACCGAAGTTCCCCTGGCCGTCGACCAACGGGTACCGCAGCGACCATGGCTGCGCCATGCGCACCAAGGTGTCGTAGATCGACGAGTCGCCGTGCGGGTGGTAATTGCCCATCGTCTCGGCAACGGAGCGTGCGGATTTCGCGTGTCCGCGGTCCGGGCGGAACCCCGAGTCGAACATCGCATACAGCACCCGGCGGTGCACCGGCTTGAGGCCGTCGCGCACTTCCGGCAGCGCGCGACCCACGATCACGCTCATCGCGTAATCGATGTAGCTGCGCTGCATCTCGTGCTGAATGTCGACCGGCTCAATCCGGTCGGTGGGCCCGTCGCCAGGTGGCAGCGTGGTGTCAGTCATCTATTCCTCGTTTGCATCTCACCGAAGGCATGTCTGATCGATCAGACATCCAGGAAGCGAACGTCCTTGGCGTTGCGGGTGATAAAGCTTCGACGTGCCTCCACGTCCTCACCCATCAGGATGGAGAACAGCTCGTCGGCGGCAGCGGCGTCATCAAGGGTGATCTGCCGCAGCACCCGGACCGATGGATCCATCGTGGTTTCCCACAACTCCTTGGCATCCATCTCACCCAGACCTTTGTAACGCTGGATGCCGTCTTCTTTGTTGATCTTCCGGCCGGCCTTCGCGCCCACCTCCAACAAACCGTCTCGCTCGCGATCGGAGTACGCGAACTCCGGGTCGGACCGCTGCCACTTCAGCTTGTAGAGCGGCGGCTGTGCCAAATACACGTGCCCATTTTCGATCAGCGGCCGCATGAACCGGAACAACAACGTCAACAGCAGCGTCGAAATGTGTTGGCCGTCCACGTCGGCGTCGGCCATCAGCACGATCTTGTGGTAGCGCAGCTTGGTCAGATCGAACTCGTCGTGAATGCCGGTGCCGAGCGCCGTGATGATCGCCTGGACTTCGGTGTTCTTCAGCACCCGGTCGATTCGGGCCTTTTCGACGTTGATGATCTTGCCGCGCAGCGGGAGGATCGCCTGGAACATCGAATCGCGGCCGCTCTTGGCCGAGCCGCCGGCCGAATCACCCTCCACCACATAGAGTTCTGACTTTTTCGGATCGGTGGAGCGGCAGTCGGCAAGCTTGCCGGGCAGCCCGCCCAAATCGGTGGCGCTTTTGCGGCGCACCAACTCTCGCGCTTTGCGCGCGGCCATCCGCGCTTGTGCCGACGACACCGCCTTATTCAAAACGGTTTTCGCTTCCGAGGGGTTGGCTTCGAACCAGTGCGTGAGCTGTTCGTTGCAGACCTTCTGCACAAATGACTTGACCTCGGTGTTGCCCAGCTTGGTCTTGGTTTGACCCTCGAACTGCGGTTCGGAGACCTTCACCGAGATCACCGCGGCCAGACCCTCACGAATGTCGTCGCCGGTGAGGTTGGCGTCTTTCTCCTTCAGGAGCTTCTTGTCCTTGGCGTACTTGTTCACGACGGACGTCAGCGCACTACGGAAGCCTTCCTCGTGGGTGCCGCCTTCGTGCGTGTTGATCGTGTTGGCGAAGGTGTGCACCGACTCCGAATACCCGCCGTTCCACTGCATCGCGATTTCGACCTCGTGGCCGGTGCCCTTACCGTCGAAGTCGATGATGCTCTGCTGAATTGGGCTCTTGGTGCGGTTGATGTGCTTGACGAAATCCACCAAGCCGCCCGGATAATGGAACGTGCGGCGCTTGACCTTGTGCGGGGCGGACGACTCGGCCGCCTTTTCTTCGGCGGACTTGGGCGCCTCGGCGGTGTCGCTGACAACGTCGTCGACGACCTCATCCGGGGTCACTCGCTCGTCGGTGAGGTTGATCGTCAAACCCTTGTTCAGAAATGCCATTTCCTGCAGCCGGCGGGCCACCGTCTCGAAGTCGTACACGGTGGTTTCGAAGATGTCGGCATCGGCCCAGAACCTGATGGTGGTTCCGGTCTTTTTGGTGGCCTCACCCTGTTTGAGGGTCCCCGGTACGGCGCGGTCGTAGTACTGCGTCCACTCGTGGCCATCGCGTGCGATGTCCACCTCGAGTCGCCGCGACAGGGCGTTGACCACCGACACACCGACACCGTGCAATCCGCCACTGACGTTGTAGCCACTGTTTTCGCCACCGAACTTCCCGCCGGCGTGTAGTTGTGTCATCACCACGTCGACGGTCGGTGCGCCGGTGGAGTGCATGGCGACCGGGATACCGCGGCCGTTGTCGGCGACCTCGACGCTTCCGTCGTCAAGTAGCCGCACGTCGACCTGGTTGGCGTAGCCGGCCATCGCCTCGTCCACCGAGTTGTCGACCACCTCCCAGACCAGATGATGCAGACCACGCTCGCCGGTGGACCCGATGTACATGCTGGGGCGTTTACGGACGGCCTCCAGCCCTTCGAGCACGGTGATCGCTGACGCGCCGTATTCGTCTTGCGCCTTCTTCTTCTGGGCAGCCACGGTCGGAATGCACTCCTCGGGGTTTCATGCGGGCGGTTCCAGTCACCGCAGCAGTCGCATCAGTCCACTCTACCGTGATGAGGGGTCGGGACCGATTCTCTGGGCGCGTTTCCACCTATCTGGACGCGCCGTGTGCTCAATTTCTTTATTAACGGCGCGTCCGGAGGTGCGTTGCGGGGGTTTGTTTCGTTCTCGCGGATCTGAGCGGGCGATTCTATACGCTATGTGTACGGCGTGTCGCCGGCTTTGGCCAACCCCTCTATTATCTCAGCCGTACGTGTCGCGAGGCCCTCGGCCGGAGACGTGTCGGGGCCCCTTCCGCCAGGAAGGGGCGGACGGCCCGGTGATTTTCAACGATGTCACCACGCCGTTGCCGACCGCCGCGGCGATCTTGGCCAACAACTGCGCCTGGACCATCCGCAACTGGGTTGCCCAGGCGGTAGATTCGGCCGTCACACTGAGCACCCCGTCATTGAGGGCGGTTGGAGTGGCGTGGTCGGCGATCTGGTGGCCCACCACCGACGTCCAATGACCGAGCACCGTGCCTTCGGCGACGCGTCCCGACCAGCCGCGCCTTTTCGCAAGGTCGCGTACGAGCCTTCCCATCGGTTGCGGATCGCGAATGTCGGGTCCCGGACCCGACCAGCTTCGCCGGCGCCCGGCAACACGACGCGGAACGGGACTACTTCCGCGCCCCCGCCCGGCGTCCTTGCCCTGCGCTCGTGCCGCCGCGCGGGCCTCCTCGAGAGTGCGCCGCACCAAGTCCATACCGCTGAGCCCGCTTGGTTGTTCGGAGCTATCGGCGTCTGGCGCCTGGTCGGTGCCGGTCATGATTGCACCACCGATACCCGACCGGAGTCATCGTCTTGCAAGTCGATGTGCACCCGCCTAGCGTCCCAGCCCGACGGGATATCTTCCAGCACCGCCGCGGTCACCAACACCTGTTCCGCCGACTCCGCCACGGCAGCCAGGGCCCGGCGGCGCGACGCGTCGAGTTCGGCGAACACGTCGTCAAGTAACAACACCGGGTCGCTGCCGTCGGCCCGGAGCAACTCATAGGCGGCTAGCCGCAGTGCGATCGCAAAAGACCACGATTCCCCATGGCTGGCAAAGCCTTTGGCTGGTTGATCGCCGAGTCGCAGCTCCAAGTCGTCGCGGTGCGGGCCCACCAGACACACCCCGCGTTCCAATTCGGCGCCGCGGCGGGCCGCCAACGCCGCCAGCAGTGCGGCTTCCAGAAATTCCCGGTCGCTGCCCGCGACGTCTCCTGTGCCCTCGGTAGCCAAACCGTCGATGCTCGTTCGGTAATTGATCGCCGCGGACCGCGACCCAGGCGCCAGCAATTGGTAAGCCTTCTCCACCTCCGGCGCCAACTGGTTCACCAAATCGATACGGGCGGCCATCAATTCGGCACCGTGCTGGGCCAATCGGCTATCCCACACATCCAGGGTCTCCAACGCGCCTTGATCACCTCGGTGCCGTGACCCGGCCGCCGACTTCAACAGCGCGGTGCGCTGCCGCAACACCTTGTCGTAATCCGCGCGCAGCGCGGCGACCACCGGCCGGCGCACGGTCGCCAAATCGTCGAGATAGCGGCGCCGGTCTGCCGGATCCCCGCGAACCAGGGCCAGGTCCTCCGGAGCAAACAGCACCGACCGTAATACCCCGACCACCTCGCGCGCACTGCGTGCCGGCGAGCGGTTCAACCGGGCCTTGTTCGCACGTCCTGCGGCAATCTCCAAATCGATCGCGCATTCCCTCCCCTCGTTCACGACGATCGTCGAAATCACCGCCCGAGCGCTGCCCGTACGGATCAATGGCGCATCGGTGCCTACCCGGTGTGAACCCAGAGTGGTCGAATACCACAGTGCTTCAACCAGATTGGTTTTCCCGAATCCATTCGGACCGACGAACACCGTCCGGCCCGGTTCCAGCTCAAGGTCGGCGTGTGCCCAGGACCGGAAATCACGTAGCCCCAAATGCCGGACGTACACCTACCCGGGCAACCGAACTGGCATCAGCAGGTAGACGTAGTCCGTGGGCAACGCGGCAAACGGGCCAGCGCCCGTCGGATGGCTCGCGTCGTCGAACGCCGGGCGTAGCAACGCCGGCTTGCCCGGGGTGGTGAAGCCGAATGACACCCGATCGGCATGCACCGATCCGAGCCCGTCGGTCAGATAGGTCGGGTTGAAGGCGATGGTCAACGGCTCGCCGGCGAAATCAATGGCAAGTTCTTCTTCGGCCCGGCCGACATCGTCGGCGCCTGCGGAAAGACGCAACATGCCTTCGGCGAATTCCATGCGCACCTGCGCTCCCCGGTCCGCCACCAACGCAACCAGCTTGATGGCTTCGGTCAACTCAGCCACGTTGATGGTCGCCACCGCGGTGTGTTCGGCAGGCAACAACTGACGAAACTTCGGGAACTCCGCGTCCAGTAATCGCGTGGTGCTGCGCTTGCCGTTCCCGCTGATACCGAGGAGCCCCTCTTTTCCGACTCCGGTGCCGGCGCCCAACGACAACCGGACATCAGAACCGTCCGTGCCCGTTTTCGCGGCCTCAGCGAGGGTCTTGGCCGGCACCAACACTGCCGCTTCGATCTCGGGCGACAACGCCGACCAGGTCAGCTCACGAACTGCCAGGCGGAACCGATCGGTAGCGGCCAAAACGACCGTCTCACCCGAAATCTCGACCCGGATGCCGGTCAACATCGGCAGCGTGTCATCGCGCCCGGCGGCAATCGCGACTTGGCTGATCGCCTCGGCGAACAAATCCGACGGCAAGGTCCCGGTTTCTTCCGGCAGCGTCGGCAGCGTCGGATAATCCTCGACCGCCATCGTCGGCAACGAAAACTTGGCACTTCCGCAGGTCAAAGCGACCCGATTCCCGTCGACGTAAAAGTCGATCGGCTTGTCCGGCAATGCCCGGGTAATATCGGATAACAACCTCCCCGATACCAAAACGCTTCCCGGAGAAGCGATTTCGGCCGCAACCTGCGCCTCGGCCGAAACCTCGTAGTCGAACCCCGAGATCGTCAGGCCCTCATCCGTCCCGGTCAACAACACGCCGGACAGAACGGGCACCGCGGGCCGGCTCGGCAGATTCTTCGCAACCCACGACACCGCGTCAGCGAAAGATTCTCGGACCAGGCGAAACTTCAGGTCGGTGAGGCCAGCACTTGTCGTCGCCACGTCCATAGCGTCCCTTCACCTACCAAAAATTCGAATCCAGCAGCTAGCCGTCCGCCCCGCGAGCGGGGCCCGCAACGAACGCCGATGCAAGTCATCCGCCACGACGTCCACAACGGGAGTGGAATCACAACCGTAGAGCTTCTGCGGCCATCTTGAAAGCTAATCGCAAAGGCCGACAAGCCGAGTGGACGAGAGGTTCGTCGGTGCTGTGAAACGTGGCGTCCCCAAGGCTGTTTTTCAAAGAAGAATCAATGGAGAGATCTCAGTACCAGTATTAGGTCCTGTGCAGTCTGGGGACTGGTCGGTCTAGGTGCAGCTAGCGCCGCGATCGGCTTGTGGATGACAGGGTTGGTAACTGTGCAGCCGATGTTGGGCCGCTGGGGATGGGTGAGCGGTGTGCACTTCAAGGGCGATCGCTGCACGGTTGTTTGGCACGTTTGTACACAATGCTGCCCACATCGTTTTCGTGTGGCTGGAGTTACAGACGTGCGAGAAGTTTTTGAAAAAAAGTTGAGCGCGGGGGCCTGAATCAGCGCTTGGAGCGCTGACGGATGCGAGTGGTGAGCTCTTTGACGTGATCGAAGATCTCACGTCGCTCGGCCATCTCGGACAAGATCTTTCGTTGCGCGTACATGACCGTGGTGTGGTCGCGGGCGAATGCCTGGCCGATCTTGGGTAGCGACAGGTCGGTGAGTTCGCGGCAGAGGTACATGGCGATCTGGCGCGACTGAGCCAGCGCGCGGGTCTTGCCCGGCCCGCGTAATTCCTCGACGGTGGTGTCGAAGTATTCGGCGGTGGCGGCCATGATGGTCGCCGCGCTGATTTGCATGGTGCTGGCATCGGCGATCAGGTCGCGCAACACGATCTCGGCCAGGGCCTTGTCGATCGGTGTTTTGTTCAACGAGGCGAACGCGGTAACCCGGATCAATGCTCCCTCGAGTTCACGGATGTTGCGCTCGATGCTGCTCGCGATCAGTTCGAGTACATCGTCGGGCACCGCGAGGCGCTCCATCTGTGCTTTCTTGCGCAGAATCGCGATGCGGGTTTCCAGTTCAGGTGGCTGCACGTCAGTAATCAGGCCCCACTCGAACCGTGTTCTCAGCCGGTCTTCGAGGGTGGCGAGTTGTTTGGGGGGCCGGTCCGACGAGATGACGATCTGCTTGTTGGCGTTGTGCAATGTGTTGAAGGTGTGGAAAAACTCCTCCTGGATACCTTCTTTGCCTTCGATGAACTGGATGTCATCGACCAGCAACACATCGACGTCGCGATAGCTGCGCTTGAAGGCGACCTTGCGATCGTCGCGAAGCGAGTTGATGAAGTCGTTGGTGAATTCCTCGGTCGACACATACTTGACCCGCATACCGGGGAACAGCCGCTGCGCGTAGTTGCCTGCGGCGTGCAACAGGTGGGTCTTGCCAAGCCCGGACTCACCCCAGATGAAGAGCGGGTTGTAGGCGCGAGCCGGTGCTTCGGCGATCGCCAGGGCCGCGGCGTGGGCGAACCGATTGGAAGCACCGATGACGAAAGTGTCGAAGGTGTAACGGCGGTTGAGGCTGGTGCCGCCGACAACGGCCGGGTCGGTGCTGTGTGGGCGTTCAGTGAAGTAATTGGGCCAACCCTGTTCGACGCCGACGACTTCACCGTCTTCACCGTCTTCGTCGGCGTCACTGGACGTTTCTAGCCCCATGTCGTCGGTGAAGGTGCCGCCCGGGGGGAAGGGAATATCGTCGGCGTCCTCGGAAGGCGGAGCGATGCGGACTCCGAGTTGGATCTGCTGCCCGAGCCGGCGGCTGAGGGCATCGGTTATCGGGGTGCGCAGATGGCGTTCGATCTCGTTTTGGACGAAGCTGCTCGGCACCGACAACAGGGCAAAGCCCTCGACGATGGTGAGCGGTTGGACGAGATTCAGCCACGCTCGCTGCTGAGGGGTCAGGGGAGTGACGAGAGTCGTGCGGATGCCAGCTGCACCGTCCGCCTCGGAATCGCCATTGAGTTCAGAAACGACCGCGTTCCACACGGTGGTGAAACCAGAACCGGGGTCATCGGTCAACGACGCATCTCCCTGGTCTGACGTCGAGCTACAACAACGCTTTGGCGACAAGGCAACTGTCCACATAGTTATACACAGGTGTGGACAGGATGAGCGTATGCGGGCCGCAACCTACCGGCGACAGCTCGCGATCTTCGGGCTGGAGACAACCCGGGCTAGGTCGCCTGCACAGCTGGTAGATCCGCCATCATGCTTCGTTGTCGAGCGCCGTTCCAGTCTGAAACGGCATTGCCCGAAGCTAACAGTTTTCCGTGCGGCTGCCAACAGTTCTGTTGCATTCCAATCGGGATCTTTGGGGTCTGCCGGGGCGTCCTGCGGCGTGTCGATCAAGTTGTGCCGCCAGGTGTCCACGGCGGGCAAGATTTCATGTTGGGTGTCGGTGCGTCCGTTGGGGCAGGCCAAGTTTGACCCAGCGAACGCGCGTCAGTACCCTCATACAGTCGCCCGAAAGTCGGCGATACGGCTGCGACCCAGGAAATATGTACTCGGGGACCGCGCCGGCCAGCAGCAAGACCACTTTCCGACCGAATCACGAAGCACTCTAGTGAACCAAACGTGAACGGCTGGATGGCTGGGAAAGCTTCGAGCGAGACAGAACGAGGAGAACGCCGTGGCCAAGGGCAAGCGGACTTTCCAGCCGAACAACCGGCGCCGTGCCCGCGTGCACGGCTTCCGCTTGCGCATGCGTACCCGCGCCGGGCGTGCGATCGTGTCCGGCCGGCGCCGCAAGGGCCGCCGCGCGCTATCTGCCTGATCTGACACGACGGGTTTGTTGGCGGTGCTTCCCGCACGCAACCGCATGAGGCGGTCACGGGAGTTCGACGCGGCAGTGAAGTACGGGGTGCGCACAGCGCAGCCCGATCTCGTCGTTCATGTGCGCCGGGGCAGCGATTGCGAAGGGGATCCGGTCCCGCGCGTGGGGCTGATCGTTGCTAAGTCCGTTGGTTCGGCCGTCGAACGGCATCGGGTGTCGCGGCGGCTCCGGCATGCCGTCCGAGGAATGCTGACCGATCTCGATCAATGCGACCAGGTGGTCATCCGAGCGCTGCCAGGCAGTCGGCGGGTGTCGTCGGCCCGGTTGGAGCAGGAGCTGCGCAGTGGTCTACGCCGTGCTTTCGAACGGGCGGGGACGAGCCGTTGAGTGCGACGGCGCCGACGCGCGCTGGAGTTGGCGGCGCGGGCAGAACCGTCGTGCGAGGACTGGTCTTCCTGATCCAGCTGTACCGTCACATGGTCTCGCCGCTGCGCCCGCCGACATGCCGCTTCATACCGACCTGCAGTCAGTACGCCGTCGAGGCGCTCACCGAATACGGCGTGATTCGGGGGGGCTGGCTGGCGGCTGTCAGGCTCGCCAAGTGTGGACCATGGCATCGGGGAGGATGGGACCCGATACCGGAGCGCGCTTCCGAACACCGCGGTTGCCGGGTGAACTTCGAAGACACCAGCGCCGTCGGGGACGCCCCGGCGCCGCGAGGGGAGAGTGAATCTTTTGTTTGATGTATTCAGCCTGGACTTCGTCTACTACCCGGTGTCGTGGATCATGTGGGTTTGGTACAAGCTGTTCGGTGCGCTGCTGGGACCGTCGAACTTTTTCGCGTGGGCGCTATCGGTGATGTTCCTCGTGTTCACGTTGCGGGCACTGCTCTACAAGCCGTTCGTGCGCCAGATCCGCACCACCCGGCAGATGCAAGAACTGCAACCACAGATCAAGGCGCTGCAAAAAAAGTACGGCAAGGATCGTCAGCGCATGGCACTCGAGATGCAGAAGCTACAGCGCGAGCACGGGTTCAACCCGATCTTGGGCTGCTTGCCGATGCTCGCCCAGATTCCGGTGTTCCTTGGGCTCTATCACGTGTTGCGCTCGTTCAACCGCACCACGGGCGGCTTCGGCCAGCCACAGATGTCGGTCACGCAAAATCGCATGACGGGCAACTACATGTTCAGCCCCGTCGACGTGGGCCACTTCCTGGACGCCAACCTGTTCGGTGCGCCGATCGGTGCCTCGATGACGCAGCGCACCGGGTTGGACGCATTCATCGATTTCAGCCGCCCCGCGGTCATCGCGGTCGGCGCTCCGGTGATGATCCTGGCGGGCATCGCCACCTACTTCAACAGCCGAGCATCGATAACTCGGCAGAGCGCGGAAGCGGCCGCCAATCCTCAGACGGCGATGATGAACAAGCTCGCGCTGTATGTCTTCCCGCTCGGCGTGGTCGTCGGTGGCCCGTTCCTTCCAGTGGCGATCATCCTGTACTGGTTCTCGAACAACATCTGGACTTTCGGTCAGCAGCACTACGTGTTCACGATGATCGAAAAAGAGGACGAAGCCAAGAAGCAGGAAGTGCTTGAGCGCCGCGCGGCCAACGCACCGCTTCCGGGAGCCAAGCCGAAGCGTAAGGCGAGCCCGGCGAGCGGCAACGGCTCGTCGACGACCGGCGACGAGGGTGCGCCGAAGACGGATACCGACGCCGACGTGCCTGACGAAAAAACGACGGATGCTTCACCGGACAACCCGGATGCAGCAGGGGGCGCCAATGGTCCGGGTAACCGCACACCCAGACCCGGGGCCCGACCGAAGAAACGGAAGCGCTGACAATAGCGCCACAGCTTTACCGGGCCGTCTCCGGAGAGAGATCCGAATGAGACAGGGACGGACCCATGGATGAGGGAGAGAGAATGACGGACGCTGACACCACCGAACGCGACTTGGATACCCAACTTGCGGTCGAGGACGAAACCGAGGAGGCGACGGCAGCAGACGCCGGCGCGGACGACGGTGACGACCTGGAGGAGCGGTTGGTCGCCGAAGGAGAGATCGCCGGCGACTATCTGGAAGAGCTGTTGGATCTGTTGGACTTCGACGGCGACATCGATCTGGACGTCGAGGGCAAACGAGCCATCGTCAGCATCGACGGCAGCGACGACCTGAATAAATTGGTCGGCCGCGGCGGCGAAGTGCTCGATGCGCTCCAAGAGCTCACCCGGCTGGCGGTACATCAGAAGACAGGCGTGCGTAGCCGGCTGATGCTCGACGTCGCGGGTTGGCGGCGCGGGCGTCGCGAGGAACTGGCCGCACTCGGCGACCAGGTGGCGCGACGCGTGCTGGAGAGCAACGAGCGCGAAGAGCTCAAGCCGATGACTCCGTTCGAGCGGAAGATCGTCCACGACGCCGTCGCGGCGGTGGACGGTGTGCACAGCGAGAGCGAAGGTGTGGAGCCAGCACGCCGAGTGGTTGTCCTGCCCGACTAGTCGCGAGCGGGTTACATCCGTGTAGTTCACCCGCGGACGATGCCGTAGGTCCGAAGACCGGAGGAATGTTTCACGTGAAACATGTCGGCGGTTTCGACCGGGCAGAGGCGCCTGCCGGAACACCCGACTCCGTTCCCGGCGCGGCGCCGGTTGCGGCGGCCGAGATCTTCGGGCCGCGTCTCGACATCGCGCAGCGGTATGCGGAGCTCCTCGGCTCCAGCGGCGTGGAACGCGGACTGTTGGGGCCGCGCGAAGTACATCGTGTGTGGGACCGCCACCTAATGAATAGTGCGGCGGTGGCCGAGCTGCTCGAGGCCGGCGAGCGGGTGGTCGACATCGGGAGTGGGGCGGGATTGCCCGGGATACCCCTGGCGATCGCGCGACCCGATCTCGAGGTCGCCCTCCTTGAACCGCTGCTGCGCCGCAGCGAGTTTCTCAAAGAGGTCGTCGCGGAACTAGGGTTAAGCGTCGAAGTGGTGCGGGGTCGCGCCGAAGAGTCTTGGGTACGCGAGCGGTTCGGCGAGAGGGATGTCGCGGTGTCGCGAGCGGTCGCTGCGTTAGACAAGTTGACGAAGTGGAGCATGCCGTTGCTACGGCCTGGCGGACGGATGATTGCGATCAAGGGGGAGCGCGCTCCCGCCGAAGTCGAAGAGTACCGGCGTGGGATGGCGGCGTTGGATGCGGTTGATGTCAGGGTGGTGACATGTGGCGCGAGCTATTTGCGCCCGCCCGCAACCGTGGTGATAGCGCAGCGCGCAAGACGGTCGCGTCGCGGGTCGGCACCAAGGGCGGACAGGAGAAAGCGATGAGCTCCCCCGGGGATGGGTCCGAAGGCGCCGGCTCCCGCATGCAGCACCCGCGGCCGGCGGCAGCACCTGTCGCACCGCGGCTGTCGCCGGAAGAGACGGTGCCCCTGGCGGACGAATCGCCAAGCGAAATGATCGCGGATGTTTCACGTGAAACATCGACCGAATTCGACACCCCGATCGGCGCCGCCGCCGAACGCGCGATGCGGGTCCTGCACACCACGTACCCGCCACTACGCCGCCCGAGCCACCGCCGCGTCTTCACCGTCGCAAACCAAAAAGGCGGCGTCGGCAAGACGACCACGGCGGTCAACGTCGCTGCCGCACTCGCACTGCAAGGACTGAAGACCCTCGTCATCGATCTCGACCCGCAGGGCAACGCCAGCACGGCGCTCGGCATCACCGATCGCAAATCGGGCACGCCCTCGTCATACGAAGTGCTTCTCGGCGAAGAGTCGCTGGAGTCCGCGCTGCGCCGCAGCCCGCACAGCGAGCGCCTGTTCTGCGTCCCGGCAACGATCGATCTGGCGGGTGCCGAGATCGAATTGGTCAGCATGGTCGCGCGCGAGAACCGGTTGCGCACCGCGTTGGCGCAATTGGAGGATTTTGACTTCGACTACGTCTTCGTGGACTGCCCGCCGTCGCTGGGGCTGCTCACTATCAACGCGCTCGTCGCCGCTCCAGAGGTGCTGATCCCGATCCAGTGCGAGTACTACGCGCTCGAGGGCGTGTCCCAATTGATGCGCAACATCGAAATGGTGAAGGCACACCTCAACCCCCAACTCGATGTGACGACCGTGATCCTCACCATGTACGACGGCCGCACCAAGCTAGCCGACCAGGTCGCCGAGGAGGTGCGCCGCTACTTCGGCAACAAGGTGTTGCGCACCGTTATCCCGCGCAGCGTCAAGGTGTCCGAGGCGCCCGGCTACAGCATGACCATCATCGAGTACGACCCCGGTTCGCGCGGGGCGATGAGCTATCTCGACGCGAGTCGCGAACTCGCGCAGCGTGACTAATCACCATCCGTGAAGGGACGACCATGACGCAGCCGTTACGCAAGAAAGGCGGCCTCGGCCGAGGCCTGGCATCGCTGATCCCGACCGGCCCCGCCGAGGGCGACTCGGGACCGGCGACCCTTGCCCCGCGGATGGGCGATGCGGCCGCCGATGTCTTGATCGGTGGGCCTGGGCCGGCCGCTGCCGGGGTGGGCGCGGTCTACCGAGAGATCTCGCCGGCTGACATCGAGCCCAACCCGCGCCAGCCGCGCCAGGCGTTCGACGAAGAGGCACTGGCCGAGTTGGTGCACTCCATTCGCGAGTTCGGTCTCTTGCAGCCCATCGTGGTGCGTGCGGCGCCCGCATCGCCTGGCGGCGCGCGCTATCAGATCGTGATGGGGGAGCGGCGCTGGCGAGCGGCGCAAGAAGCGGGCCTGGCCACCCTCCCGGCCATCGTGCGGGAGACGGACGACGACAACCTGTTGCGCGACGCCTTACTCGAGAACATCCACCGGGCACAGCTGAATCCGTTGGAAGAAGCGGCGGCATACCAGCAATTGCTCGACGAGTTTCGGGTCACCCACGACGAACTGGCCTCGCGGATCGGGCGGTCGCGGCCGCTGATCACCAACATGATCCGACTGCTCAAACTTCCGATCGCGGTCCAGCGCAGAGTGGCCGCGGGAGTGCTGTCCGCTGGCCACGCCCGCGCGCTGCTGTCGCTGGAGTCCGGCCCCGCGGCGCAGGAAGAGTTGGCAAGCCGGATCGTCGCGGAAGGTCTGTCGGTGCGCGCCACCGAGGAGGCCGTGACACTGGCCAACCGCGGCGACACCGCGGCGCCGGCGCAGCCACGCCGCAAGCCGATCCAGATGCCCGGCCTGCAAGACGTCGCCGACCGGCTGTCAAACGCCTTCGATACCCGGGTGACGGTCAGCCTTGGCAAGCGCAAGGGGAGGATCGTGGTGGAGTTCGCCTCGGTCGAGGATCTACAGCGGATCATCGACACTATGGCCCCGCCCAAGGCATAACCCGTCGTACCGTGTAATTACGTCACTGTGACACCGCACGCCTCTCGGGGCGTGCATCGGGGCCCCTGGGGCACCACGATCGGACGGAGATCCGGTGTGCATCAAGCCTTTTCGGCGTTTGGCGCGCGGCCGCTGCGCGCTACGGACCGTTTCGGCGGCCGCGTCGACGTGTCAGGACCAACACTGGCCCGAGAATGGCAAACTCTCCTATCCTGGAGGGGTTGGTGGTACACGTCAGCCTGGAAACAGCCGGGCTTGCGGCAATCGGCTGCGGTACGCACGGAAGCCAGGAGGCTAGTGTCTGCTCGAATCACGCCGCTGCGGCTCGAAGCCTTCGAGCAGCTCCCCAAGCATGCGCGCCGATGTGTTTTCTGGGAGGTCGACCCCGCGACCCTCGGCGACCAGGACCACCTTGCCGATCCCGAATTCGAAAAGGAAGCCTGGCTGTCGATGGTGATGCTGGAGTGGGGCTCGTGCGGTCAGGTCGCGACCGCGATCTCCGACGAGCACAGCAGCACCGAACCGCCATGCCTGGGCTACGTTCTGTACGCACCGCCGGGGGCGGTACCGCGGGCGCATCGGTTTCCCACCGCGCCGGTGTCACCGGACGCGGTGTTGCTGACATCCATGGGTATCGAACTCGGACATGCCGCTGACGACCTGCCGCACAGTCTCCTTGCTCGGGTGATCGATGAATTGGTTCGGCGCGGAGTCCGGGCGCTGGAAGCCTTCGGCCGCACACCGGCGGCTTCGGAGTTGTCGGATCCGCAGCTGGCTGACCCCGATACGCGGCCGGTGCTGGAGTCTCTCGGTGACTGCTCGGTCGATCGCTGCATCATCGATGCCGACTTTTTGAAAGACGTGGGTTTCGTTGTGATAGCACAACATCCGTACTTCCCGCGGCTTCGCCTCGAGCTGGACAAGGGGCTGGGGTGGAAAGCCGAGGTGGAGGCCGCCCTGGAGCGCTTGCTGGCCAGTGCCCAGCTGCAGCAACCGGTCGGCGCCGGATCTGCCAATGTTTTGAAGGCGGGAAATACGTTGCAGAACAAGCAGAACGGTTAAGAGCCGCCGAGCCGGGTCGTCCGCTCCACCGACAATTCGTGAGCAAGCAGCTCGGCGAACGTGAACGTGCCAGTGGGCCGGTCGTTCTTGCCGAGCAGGTAGAGCCGCTTGACCGCGGCGAGGATGCCTTCGGCGACGGCATCACGGGTTTGCATCGAGATCAGCATATCGCGATCACCAGGGTTGGTGATGTAGCCGACATCGACCTGGACCGTGGGCATCCGCGTCAGTCGCAGCAGATCCCACGTCCGACCATGCGTCCGGCAATCCCGCAATCCGGTGCGCGCCACCACTTCTCGCTGAATGAAGTCGGCAAGATTTCGACCGATGGTCGACACCGAACCGTGCGAGTTACCGAAGTGGAAGGAGGCTACCCCGTTGGCCGAGGGGCTGGACTGAACTTCGCAGCGCAGGCTGATCATGAGGTCCGCGCCCACGTTGTTCGCCGTAGCGGCCCGCTCGGCGTCCGAGGGACTACGGTTGGTTGGCCGGGACAGGAAGGTCTCCATGCCGATGGCCGTCATCCGACCCTCAAGCCGACTGGCCAAGTCCCACAAGATATCTGCTTCGCTGACGGGGCCTGCCGGGCCGTGTGCGATGAAACCGTGGTCGTCTCCACCGCGGCCCGGATCGATGATGATCCGCTTGCCCGAGAGCCGGGGACCCGATCGGCGGACCAGTTCTTCTTCGCGAATTGCGTGGGGTGAGCCACCGGTGACCCGCGAACTCAGAAAGTACAACGACCGCAAGGTTTCCGGGCCGCAAATACCGTCGGCGGACATCCCGTACTCCCGCTGATACGACATCAACGCCTTGTGGGTCTGCAAGCCGAAATGTCCATCGACCAACCCGGTGTAGAAACCGAGGTCCTGCAGCCGAGCCTGCAACGTCGCGACGTCGTCACCGTAGAGGGGAGCGCCGAACTGGTGATACAGCGTGCGCGCGCCGAGCCGGTAGGAGGCCTCCTTCAACGCGCGGTAGGTGGCCTCGCCGACCATGCCGTCGACGAGCAGTCCACGATACTGCTGGAAGGCACGCACCGCCTGGTCGAGCTGTTCATCGAAGAGCTCGATGGCCACATGCCGACCCGTGGTCAAAACTTCATCGGCGTCTTCCAGCAGCCCTAGCGCAGAAAGCGAGGCCCGGATTTCGGTCACAGCTGCGCTGCGGTCACCACAGCGCAGAGCGTCGCCGTTTTCGCGGCGCGGACTCGACATACCAAGGGCCCTCCGGGACAAACTGACAGGCACACAAACGCACTACAGCTAACCGGTATTGTCGCAGATCCGGCTCAATTTCGGGAAAACCCCAGGCTGAACGGCGGGGCAACGCCGCAAAGTAGATCGCGTTCAGGTGAGATCGGGAACCGCATCGGCAAGCTCCCGCAACAGCGCCGCCTTACCCTTCGCGCCCACGATCCGCTTCACCGGCTCGCCGTCCTTGAACAGGATCATCGTGGGGATCGACACCACCTGGAAGTCGCGCGCCGTTTCCGGGTTTGCGTCGACATCGAGTTTGGCGATGATCAGCTGATCCGAGCGCTCGGCCGCGATCTCCTCGAGAACCGGCGCGACCATCTTGCATGGTCCACACCATGTCGCCCAAAAGTCAACCAGCACAGGCTTATCGCTGGACAACACGTCCGTGGAGAAGGACGCGTCAGAGACTTCCTTTGTGGCTCCGGCTTTTTCGGTATCGCTCATCGTGGTGCTCCAATCAAATCGGTACTGTCCGCATTTCCAGCCGCCACCTTCGGCCCGGCGGCATCCGACTGATCCTGGTCGGCCAACCAGCGCTCGGCGTCAATGGCTGCCGCACAGCCGCTGCCGGCCGCGGTGACCGCTTGGCGGTAGGTGTGGTCCACCAGGTCGCCGGCCGCGAAGACGCCTTCCAGCGTGGTGTTCGTGGTGCTTCCCTTGACGAGTACGTAGCCCTCCGCGTCCACATCGATGACGTCGCGCACCAGATCCGACCGCGGGTCGTGACCAATCGCGACGAACACACCCGTCACCGGTAGCGTGGTTTCTTCACCAGTTACGTTGTCGCGCAACCGCAATCCGGTAACCGTTGTGTTCCCATCCACCGCGACCACGGTCTGGTTGGTCATGAATTTGATCTTGTCGTTGGTGCGGGCACGGTTGAGCATGATCTTCGACGCCCGGAACTCGTCACGCCGGTGCACCAGCGTCACGCTGCGGGCAAATCGGGTCAAGAACGTCGCCTCTTCCATTGCCGAGTCACCGCCGCCGATCACGGCGATGTCCTGATCGCGGAAGAAGAACCCGTCGCAGGTGGCACACGCGCTCACCCCGCGGCCCAGCAACTCCTGCTCACCGGGCACCTGCAGATAACGCGCCGCGGCACCCATGGCCAAGATGACGGCCCGAGCCTTGAAGGTCTCGCCCTCGGCCGTAACGATCGACTTGACCGGGCCGTCCAGCGACACCGACTCGACGTCTTCCATCCGCAGGTCCGCCCCGAAGCGCAACGCCTGCTCGCGCATCTGGTCCATCAGCTCCGGGCCCATGATGGCGTCGCGGAAACCCGGGTAGTTCTCCACCTCGGTCGTGGTCATCAGCGCACCACCGAAAGACGTCCCCTCAAAGACCAGGGGTGCCAGCTGCGCGCGCGCCGTGTAGAGGGCCGCTGTGTAGCCGGCCGGACCGGAACCAATGACGATAACGTCGTGGACGGTGTCATGAGCGGAGTCGGTCATGCGAACCTTTCAGATACAGACTTGTTCAATCGTGTCGAACGCCAGCGTAAGCGTGGGTGTTCCCGATCGTGTCGCGCACCACGTGGCACCACCTTAAGGCCGGGGGACCTGGGTGCTGGCTAACAGCCCGGTATCGGCGGCGCTGCAGTTCAGCGCCACCGCAAAGACCGCCAGGTCGGCTGGAGTGTCGGCGGGGAGCACCAGCAGCACGCCGGGGCGGGCGTTGATGTCGATCGGCCGTGCGCCCAGCACCTGCGTCGACGCGGGATAGCCCAGACCACCGAGGCATGACGCACGACGGGACGGGTCGCCGAGCGGACCGTAATCGGGAGCGTGGCCGAGCAGCCCGACGATCTCGGCCGGCGAGAGCGGGATCGCCATGGGCGGTATCGACACCGTGATGTGCTCGGCGGTGGTCGGGGTGCTCGGCGCGGGTGGAGGGGCGTTGAGCAGTGCGACCGTGCCGAAGCCGATCGCGGCCAGCACCGCGCAGACACCGGCCACACCGGCGGCGACCCTGGCGGGGCGGATGTGCGGACGCGCGGAGTGGCTGGCCACGCTCGGGGAGCCGTCGGAACCTGCCGACCGCAGCGCGTCTGAGATTCGAGCGGTCACCTCGGCGGGTGGCTCGGGCGCCGATGCCGGATCCGCGCCGACGGCGGCGACATCGCGGCGCACCTGGTTCAAAGCGCGTAGGGCCCCTCCGGCCTCCGGGTCGTCGCGAACCTGCCCACGCAGCCGGGCGGCGGCCTCGTCGTTCAACAGACCGGCCTGGAGGTCGGCGAGCAGCTCGACCGTCGGCGGTGAGTCTGCTCCCGCATCCCCATGATCCGGGGCGTGATCCGCCGGCTGGTTCTCTGCTTCGCCCATCCGCCCCAGTGTCCGTCATGGGCAGACCGATGGTCACACAAGGCCCGCGCGAGGGCGTTAGCGCTGACCGGCGGGGTGGTCGGGACTGGTGTGGGCGCCGGCGTCGAGATAGCCGAGCAGCTGGGCAAGCCGCACGCGGGCGCGGGCGCACCGGCTTTTGACCGTGCCCTCGGCGATGCCCAGCAGCGCGGCGGTGTCGGCGATCGAGTAGCCCTGCATGTCGACTGCCACAATCGTGGCGCGCTGCTCGACGGGAAGCCGCATCAGTGCGCGCTGCACCACCATGGCCGTTTCGACCTGAGCCGTGCGATCGGGCACCGGGTAGACGTCCTCGAGCGGGGCGGTCGGGTGGGATTTGGTGCGCCGCAGGCGATCCAGACAGGCGTTGACCACGATCCGGTGCAGCCAGCTGCCGACCGCGGCGTCGTGCCGGAACGCGCCGGCGCCCCGGTGCGCCGACAGCATGGCGTCCTGCAGCGCGTCTTCGGCGTCCTCGGCGGTGCGGGTGGTCAGCCGGGCAAGGCGGTGCAGCTGGCGACGATGGCGACCGAACAATTCGCCGAAGGCGTAGCGGTCGCCGGCGACATGGGCGGCCAGCAGGTCGGCGTCACTGCGTTCCTGCTGGATGTATCCACCGAAGCCCACGGCCGGACAGTAACCAATCGGATGTTCTGCGGCACTTCACTTGACGCCGTGGTTGTGAGTCTCAGGATGCGGCCCGAACGGTGATCTCCGACAAACCGGCCTGGCTCTTGCCGTTGGTGGTCCCCAATGTGGAGATCCATACCAACAGGTTCGACGTCGGCGAGCCGGCCTTGACCGGGATGACGTTGTGGCCGGGTTTGAGCGTGAACGCCGGAGCCAGCACCGTGGTGTCGTCCAGCTTCGAGGGCGAAGCCGTCGAAGCGGAGCGAATCTCGACCTTGGTGCCGGTGCTGGGCGTGTCGATGGTGACCTGGCCGACCACGGTGGGTTTCGGCAGCTGCAGTATCAACCCTTCGCCCTGCTTGAAACTGGGGAACGGGACGGCATCGGTATAGACCTCGGTCGCCCAGGCGGTAGAGGGGTCGCCATCGATGGCCTGCCCGGCGGTACCCGCGTTGTCGGGATCCCCGTCGGGGGAGAAGACCGTGGCCCGAGTGGGCTTGACGATGCCGCCCGCCGGCTCGGGATTCGCCGACGCCGACGATGAGCTCGACGAGCCGGGCCCGTTGAGTCCGAGTTCGTCCTTGTTGAGGCCACCGCCGACGTTGCCGAAGATCTTGCTCACGATCGATGCCAGCACCAGCAGCGCGACCACGATGACGGCGATCGCCGCGGTGCCACCGATCATCAGGTTGCGGCGGCGCCGCATCAGGGTCGCGTACTCCCGCCCGGTCGAGCGGGGCATCGGTGGTGGCGGCGAGTCATCGATCGGACCCAGCACCTCGGTGCGGTCGGCCACCGCGGTGGCCTGTTGTAAGAGGTTCAAAAGTGTTGATGCGCTGCGTATTCCGCCGTCCTCCTGCACGGCCCGGACGGCGACCGCGGAGATCTGGAAGGGAATGTCGCGATCGATGGTGGTGGGTTCGACGGGAAGGCCCGATCCATCCCGGTCGGCCGGCGCGAGCCCGCTGCGCACTCCGAACTCCGGCAGTGGCCACCGGTTGACCAACAGGGCATACAGCGCCGCGCCAATTCCGCGGATGTCGTCCTCGGGGTTGGCGTCCGGCATGGTCGCCGGGTAGGCGAGCACGACATCGCCTTCGATGCTGACCCGCACCCGGCTGGGGTGATCGATCGACAGGGCAACCCCGGCGCGGTGGGCGGTGTCGGCCGCAGCGGCCAGCGACTGCATGGCCCGGACGGCGCCGACGGCCGAGGGTGCGGTGTCGGCCACCTCTTGGAGCGAACCGCCACGAATCCACTCCGCGACCACCAGGCCGCCCGCGCCGGTGTGGACCACGTCGAGCACGCGGGCGATGCCCGGCTTGTCGATCCGGCTGAGCCGCAACGTACGGGACAGAATCTCCTGCAGGACGTCCTCGGGTAGGGCCCCAGCGGGGTCGACGAACGTGAGCGACACCTGCCGGTCCAGCGCGGTGTCGAGTGCCTGCCAGAACTGCAGGGGAGGGGCACCGCCGTGGAAGACCAGCAGCCGATACCGACCACCGGCGATGCGGGCGCCGGGAACCAGCTGCACCTCGTCGCCCGACGATTCCGCACCGCGTTCACCGGGCGCCTCGTACGGGATCGCCCCGCGGGCCGGCTCGCCGGCGAAACCGCCGTTGCGCTGCTCTGACGAGGGCGGGCCTGACGGGCCGGGCTTGCGCTCGGGCGGAATGTCAGGCTGGAAGTCGTCGGCGGCCGATCGCGGCGGCACGCCGCCTGACCCCAAGCCGGAACCAGCGCCGGACGCGGCGCTCTCGAAGGGGCGGTCAGTCACCTCCGGTCCTTTCGCTAGCCGGGCGTCGCCTGCCTGATCCGGAGGCCTGCGCCGGATCGGCTCCTGGACCGCATTGACCCCCGGCGGGGACGAATTCCTCTGCTCAGGGTACGTGACAGGGCCCCGGTGAGACGATCCCCGTGGCATTGCCGCCGGGCGGGATTCCAGCGCCGCGCTCGGGCCGGTGCCCCTGCCGCGGGTCCGGCGCCTGACGGCAGCCAGCCCTGCCACCGCTTCGGGAACCCCCGCGCGCACCATGACCGTCGCCATGATCGGCAGCATGATGCAGGCCAGCACCAATAGCCGCAGCAGTGAACCGGCAGCGCCACCGTGCGCAGTCAACTCGGCCAGCCCCAGCAGCCGGTCGGCCACGTGGGCGATCAGGCCGGCGAGCATCGACGCGACGATTGTCACCAGGACCGTCCGCACCTCCACGCGCCCGACAGGATGGCCGCCGGAAGGCAGCAGAGCGCGCCGCAGCAAGTAGTAGCCGACGATCGCGCCGGCCAGAAAGCCGAGGCCGTTGGCCAGCCCGAGGAACCCGGCCACCAGCCGGGCGTCGTTGGTGAGGTGGGGCGCCAGCACCGAGCCGGCGATCTTGACGGCCGTGATGACGAGGATGATCACGATCGGCGTCCAGGGTTGCTCCCGTGCGTAGAAGACACGCAGTTGCAACAGCACCAGGCCGTAGGGAATCAGCGTGAACGCCGACAATGCGATCGCGGCGCCCAGGTAGCCGGCGTCGACTCCGCCGAAGTGACCGTAGGCGAAGAGCGCGCTACCGATCGCGGGGCCGCCGACCGTCATGAACGCCACGATCGGGATCAGCGTGATCAACGTCAGCCGGGTAGCCAACGAGAGGTCGGCGAGCACCGCCTCGGTGTCGTTGGCGGCGGCGTTGCGGCTCAGCCGCGGTGTCACCACAGTCAGTACCGTCACGCCGATCATGCCGAACGGCAGCATCAGCACCAGCCAGGTGTAGTTGTAGATCGCTGGGCCGGAAGCCGCTGCGGTACTGGCGATCTGGTTACCGACGACCAGGCCGAGCTGGCTGATCAGCACGTAGAGCACCATCGCGGCGGCCATCGCGCCGAAACGCTTGAGCCGCTGATCGATGCCCCACAGCGGGCGCAGGCTGATGTGCTGGCGCCGCAGCGCGATCAGCAGCACCGCAACCTGCGCGAACACCCCCAAGTTGGTGCCGATGCCGAGCACCAGCAGCTTGGCATTTCCCATCCGGACGGGATCGACCGAAAGCTCACCAGGGACGACCAGGTACACACCCAGCGTCGTGATCGCGACGATGTTGTTGACGACGGGCGCCCACGCCGTCGGCCCGAACACGTTGCGGGTGTTCAGGATTGCCATGAACACCGACGTGAGGCCGTAGGCGAGCACCTGCGGCAGCAGCAAGTAGGCGAAGGCCGTGGTCAGCGGTTCGTTGACCTGCGGGTTGCGGCCCAGCATCAGCCGGACCAGCAGCGGTGCGGCCAGCACCGACGCCGTTGTGGCGACCAGCAGCAGCGTGGTTGTGACTGTGACCAGGCGCCGCACGAACGCGGCACCACCGTCGGGGTCACCTTGCTCGGCACGTACCAGGACTGGCACGAAGATCGCGGTGAACGTCGCCTCCAGCACAAGCGCGGCGATGAGGTTCGGCAGCTGAGTGGCCACCGAGAAAGAGCTGGCCAGCGCGGCGCCCAGGATCGCGGCCAGCAACACAACCTTGGCGAAGCCGGTGATCCGGCTGACCAGCGTTGCGAACGCCATCGCCCACGAGCGCGATACCACCGCGGCGTCGGACAGTTCCACGCGCCGTGTGGGCAGGTCTGTCACCGGAGGCAGCGGTCCGGTCGGCGGCGGAACCCGGCCCGGTGGTGGCGACCAGGGCGGTCGCTGTGGCGGTGGCGGTTGGTGTTGCTGCGGCGGTTGCCGTGGATGGGGCCGCCGGTAGGCGGGTTTCATACGCGGTGCTCTTCGTCGACGCGATCGCCGGCCCCGCGCCCCGCGTTGGTGGGGTTGTGGTGCGGCGGGTCGGGGCGGTCCAGGTCGGCGCGGTCGGGTTGGCCGCGGAACCGGTGCCACAGCCGGCGCCCGGCCAGCAGCACCAGCACGGCAGCCGCGGTCAGGGTGATCGCGAACAGCACCTTGCCGTAGGCGTTGGAGTGCACCGACATGCGGACCGGTTCGCCCAGCCGCGTGCCGTCCGGGGTCCGCAGCGTTACGTCGATCGCGACGCGCTGGGTGAAGTTCACTTCGATCGGTACCCGCAGCGGCAGGTAGCCGGGCGGCAATTCGATCTCGCCGACGTCGGTCACTGTCATCCCGGGCGGAGCATCGACGTGCAGGCGGACCTTGATCGGCACGGCGAGGCCGTTGTGCAGCGCTACCGGCAGGGGGCTGTGCTCGGTGGCCAGGGTGTAGGAGCCGCCGGGGTTGACGATCGTCACCGCGCCGAACAAGTCGTTAATGGTCGTACCGACGACCATTAACCGCTGCTGCGCCAGCCCGTTACGGGTATCGGGTGGTTCCGATTGGCTCAACGAACGCAACATGTCTTCGCGCAGCGGCGCGGTGTATTGGCCGCCGGTCAGCCCGGTGCGATCGTCGGTGCTCAACGCCGAGGTCAGCTTCCACAGCCGGCCGGTCTGATTGCTGATGTCGGCGATGACCTTCTCCCCGAAGCGGCCGCGCTCCGGGGCGGTACCGTCCAACGGATCCAGCGGCTCGGTGTGGGCCGCGGCTTCGGCGATCACCGCCGCGAGCGGTCGGGGCACCGCCAAACCGGAACGGATGGTGGTGGCCAGCGCCGTCAGGATGACCTGCGCGTCATCGGCGTGCAGGTTCCATGTCGCAGGCGGGACCAGGATTTGTGTGCGCGGCGGGGCGTCCCGCTCCAGCGCATGCCAGAACATGGAGCCCAAGGCGTCCTGACGGCGGGCGGTGTCCGAGTCATGCGCGAGCCGAATCGTCAGCGAGGGGTCCAGATAAGTAGGGACGCTGGGGTTGTTGCCCACCCCGGCCAGCGCCGCACCGACGGCCGGATCGAAGGGCGCGACCACCACCTGCGGGGACGCCCGCCGGGGTGCGGTGTCGACACTGTTGGGCGCCCCCGCCCCGGGCCCGGACGACTGCGAGTCGGGGGCGACCAGGTCGGCGGCGGCGACGGCGACCGTGCTGTTGTTGGCGTTGAGCAGATCGATCGTGCCGCCCGTCAGTGGGCCGTCGGGCAGCAGGGTCGCACCGCGGGTGGACGGGACGTCCAGAATGTGGTCGACAATGTCGCCGACGCTGGTGGTGGCGACCGCGCTCAGCCCCGGATCGTTGACGCGTTGCAAGGCGTCCAGGTCGGCTTGCGCGTAGGGCAGCGGCGCCACGCAGGTGCGGTGGGCCAGCGCGCGTAGCCGGTTCAGCCAGCCGGTCGCGGCGGTCTGCCCGGTGCCGGGGTGCGTCGGGGTGCCGGGTTGTTGCGCGGATCCGTCGGAGGAGTTGGACACGATGTAACCGGCCGTCATCGCGTTGACGGTGACCAGCAGATCCGGGTCAATGGACAGGCACAGGGCCCGGCCGACCGCGCCATCGGGGTCGACGTCGTGGCTGGTGGCGACCTCGGCAGCGGACAGCAGGATGTCCAGCCGGCCGCCGGTGGCCAACGAGGTGGCCAGGTCGTCGTCGACCAACCGGACCGGGAAGGTGCCACCGGGCTGTCCCGGGGCCAACCGGGGCCGGTCGGCCAGCGGCCACAGCATGGTCAGCCACACGGGTTTGGAAGTGTCGGGCGCGACCGCGGATTCCAGGGAATCGGCGCGGTCGGGCGGCACCCCGATCACGGGCAGCAGGAACCGCGCGTTGTCGAGGCGCGCGGGGGCGCCGTAGTCGGGTGTTCCGTTGGTGTTGACCAGCACGGGGTAGATCCCCGGCTGGTTGATGCCCAGGGACGGCTTGGCCAACGAGCGCAGCGGAGCGGAGAGGGTGAAGCCGGCTTCCTGCCCGCGCTGCAGCTCGGGTGCCACCGTGAGGAAGTCGGCGGCCGGCTGGTACTGGTCAGTGGCGCCATCCAAGGAGGTACGTAGGCCCGCGGATGCGTTGACCGCGGCCGCGTGTTCGAGCCGCACCATCACGTCGCGGACCGGTCGATCACCGATGTTGGTCACCGTTCCGGTGACGGTGACGACGGGCGGGCTCGTCGTGGTGACGACGTCCGGGGTCACCTGATCGATGCGGACGCGGACGAAAGGCGTGGATCCGGGCTCGTGGGCAGCTGCGCGAGGCATGCCGACCGGCCCGGTGAGCACCACCGCAATACCGGCCACGATGCCGGCCACGGCGGCAAGCCGCAGCAAGCCGGCCCAGCAGAGTCGCGGCGCGGTCACTGCCCCGGCCCGTGACCGTTCTTACGACCGGGGGGTTTGTCGGAATGCCGGGTTCGGGAATGTGTCTGCGGGTTTCGCCGAGGCTCGCTGGGCGGCAGTGGCGGAAGTGCGGCGGGGCCGTCAGTCTGCAGCTTTCCGATCAGTTCGTTGGCGACCTCGGCGAGGCGCCGTTCGTCGGCGTAGGCGAGCCGGGACGGCAGCTCTCGTATCGGTACCCACGCCACTTCGGCGACTTCGAGGTCCTCGTCGGACAGCTCGCCGCCCGAGAAGCGCATCAGATAGTGGTGCACGGTCTTGTGCACCCGACGGCCGTCGGTGACGAACCAGTAGTCGATACGCCCCAACGCGGCCAGCACGCTGCCGCGAATTCCGGTCTCCTCGGCAACCTCGCGAATGGCGGTCTGCTCGGCGGTCTCGCCGAGTTCGATATGGCCTTTGGGTAGTGACCACAGCATCCGTCCGCGCCGATCGATCCGCCCGATCAGGGCTGCCACCTGCGCGTCGCTGGGGCCGTCGATGCCGTCGATGACCAGCCCGCCCGCGGATGTTTCGTGCACGGTACGGAGACGCTCCGGCACCCGGCGGGGCGCGCGGGAGCGGCGTCTGTTGCCCGTCGCCGGGGTGGCGGTCACTTTGGCGTCGGCATCGTTTTCGGATGCACTGCCACCGCCACGACCGCGACGGCGCCCCCGGCGCCGACGTGGTTTGGCTTGTTCGCCATCCGACACCCAAGCGATAGTAGCTGGCACGAGCTGGTCTTCCGGACATACTCGCCGCTGGTGCGGGCGCGACGGCGGGGCGCGTCCTGGCCGGACGAACGCGACTAGGCTCAATTGTCGAGCTCCTCAGCGGGCCGTCCCGGCCCGCATCGTCACACGACTACGTTTAATTGTCGAGCTCCTCAGCGGGCCGTCCCGGCCCGCATCGTCACACGACTAGGCTCATCGAACGTGTCCGAACCCGCCGACGATGTGGAGCTGCTGACGTCGGCTGCGGTCGCCCTGAATCCGCACGCCGAGGTGCTGCGCGGACTGGGCTCGTTGTTCGAGGCCGCGGGGCACGAGCTGTATTTGGTCGGCGGCTCGGTGCGAGACGCGCTGCTGCGCCGCTTGAGTCCCGATCTGGATTTCACCACCGACGCCCACCCCGAGCAGGTGCAACAGATCCTGCGGGGATGGGCCGACGCAGTCTGGGATACCGGGATCGAGTTCGGCACGGTGGGCGTCGGCAAGGACGAGCGCCGCTTGGAGATCACCACATTCCGCGCGGACCGCTACGACCAGGTGTCGCGTAATCCAGAGGTGCAGTTCGGCGAACGTCTCGAAGACGACCTGGTGCGCCGGGATTTCACCGTGAACGCGATGGCCGTGCGCATCACGTCGACCGGGCCGGGCGAATTCCTCGATCCCCTAAGCGGTTTGGCGGCCCTGCGGGTCCGCGTACTGGACACCCCGGCTGCGCCCTCGGTGTCCTTCGGCGACGACCCGCTGCGGATGCTGCGCGCCGCGCGATTCGTTTCGCAACTCGGATTTGCCGTCGCGCCGCGGGTGCTCACGGCGATCGAGGAGATGGCCCCGCAGCTGGCCCGGATCAGTGCCGAACGGGTGGCTGCCGAGCTGGACAAGCTGCTCCTCGGCGCGGATCCCGTCGCCGGTATCGACTTGCTGGTGCAGACCGGCATGGGTGAGGTAGTGCTGCCCGAAGTCGGGGGCATGCAAATGGCCATCGATGAACACCACCAGCACAAGGACGTCTACCAACATTCGCTGACCGTGCTGCGCCAGGCGATTGCCCTGGAAGATGACGGCCCCGATTTGGTGCTGCGCTGGGCGGCGCTGCTGCACGACATCGGCAAGCCCGACACCAGACGCCACGAACCGGACGGCGGCGTGAGCTTTCATCACCATGAGGTCGTCGGCGCCAAGATGGTCCGGAAGCGACTGCGGACGCTCAAGTACTCCAAACAGATGGTCGAGGACATCTCGCAGTTGGTGTATCTGCATCTGCGGTTCCACGGCTACGGCGACGGGAAGTGGACCGACTCCGCGGTGCGCCGCTATGTCACCGACGCCGGGCCGCTGCTACCGCGGCTGCACAAGCTGGTGCGTGCCGACTGCACGACCCGCAACAAGCGCCGGGCCGCGCGGCTGCAGGCCAACTACGACCGCCTCGAGGCGCGCATCGCCGAGCTGGCCGCCCAGGAGGATCTGGCACGGGTGCGCCCCGACTTGGACGGCAACCGGATCATGGAGCTGCTCGACATCCCGGCGGGGCCGCAGGTCGGTGAGGCCTGGCGGTTTTTGAAGGAGCTGCGGCTGGACCGCGGGCCGTTGTCCGACGAGGAAGCCACCGCGGAGCTGCTGGCCTGGTGGCAGTCCCGCGGGAACGCTTAACGGAGACCGCGCGTCGGAGTACGCATGGACTACTGCCTCTCTGGCGATGGCGGCGCGGCCATGTGGCACGGCCAACCCGACGTTGATCTCGACCACGACGGCCGCCTGGAATCGATCGGGCTGGATTTCGATCATGATGGAATTCGGGACGACGCCCTGGCGGATTTCGACGGCGACGGAGTGGTCGATCACGCCGTGCTCGACCTCGACAATGACGGCACGCCCGAGGCGTACTTCACCGACGACGGATCGGGGACCTGGGCGGTAGCCGTGGATCGCGGCGGGGGATTGCGCTGGTACGGACTCGACGGCGCCGAGCACGCCGGCGGTCCGCTGGTCGACTTCGACGGGCATGGTCGCCCGGACGACCGACTGGTGGACATCGACGGCAACGGGGTGGCCGACCGGGTGCTGTGCGCCGACAACAACGGCATGACCGGCTATGTGGACACCGACGGCGATGGCCGGTGGGACGTCCGGCTGACCGATACCGACGGGGACGGCGCGGCCGACGGCGCCAGCAGTCTTTGACATGGTGTTTTGCGGCATTCGCCAAGGGGTAACTCAACGGCTGTGCAGCAGGTAAAACAACTGAAGTGACAGACCCCGATCCCTGTCTACACTCTTATCCATATCCAGGTCGGGAGCCTACGGAAATCGAGGGAGAAACACATGGCGGGGTCAACGGTTGTCACACCGGAATTGCTACGGAGTGCGAAGCAACGGATTGAAACGCGACTGCAAGAGGCAGCCGCAATCGCTAATCAGTATCTGGGCGGCCATGAGAACATCGTCAGCGCCACCGGGTGGGCCGGCCAGGCCGGGTCGACGTCGTTGAACACAGCCGGCCAAATCGCGCATGACCTGCAGCAGGTCATGACCGGTGGCAACCGATTGGCCCACGGCCTCGGCCAGACGGCAACGCTGATGGAACACCACGAAGCGGATTCGGCCCACAGCCTCAACGGCGTGTTCGGCGGAGCTCAGTCCACCTAAGTCGGCATTCCGCCAACCCCAAAAGCTTATTAACGTAAGGAACCACGAACATGTCAGACCAGATTGTTTACAACCACGCCGCGGTCAGCGGGCTCTCCGGCGACATTGCAACGCAGGCGTCGCAGTTGATGGAAATTCACGACGATGTTCTCCACATCACCCAGTCGCTGGCCGAGTACTTCCAGGGCCACGGAGCCACGACCTTTTTCGACGCACAACAGCAGATGCTGCACGGGCTGCAGGACATGATCCAGACCGTCAGCCTGCACGGGCATACGGTCAACAGCGTGCATGAGAACGCGATCATTGCGGACAACAGCACGCGGGCTTTTTTCGCGTAGTCCCGGCTTGGCGGGGCGCACGTGCGCGTGCGCCCCGTGTTGCGCTTTCAAGGGAATACCGTGCTAACCACCTCATTGGACGGCCTGTGGGTCCTTCAAGTACTCACCGGCATCGAGGTCCTGGCTCCTGAAATGGGACTGCGACCCCATTTGCCCAGCGTCGAGCCCAAGCACAAGGCGTTCCAACACCCCGTGACCGCCGAACTGCGGGCCGCCGGAGTGATCGACGAAACGGACGCCGTCGACGGCGCGGTCGTCGAATGGCTGACTGTGCTGTCGCGCCGCGACATCGGCTTGATGATGCACTTCCGCCTGCCCGACGACGGCGAACCGGCGCGGGCGCTCCTGGCCAGGTTCGCACACTGGTGGGTAGCCATCGAACGATCGGGAGACCTCGTCCGGATCAGCGGGGCGGGCATCGCGGGCAACGAGGGCACGGCCAGCGCGGCGCTCAACGCACAGATCGAACGGTTATGCGGCGCAAGCGATCCCGCGCCGCTGCGTCCCGTCACGCTGGATGCCGAGGCCATGCGTGCCGCTGCCACCGATGAGGGATCGCTGCACGCATTCCTTGGCAAGCAGGGACTCGAAGCCGATCAAGTGCACATGCTGAAACTTGCTACGGATCACGAGCGATCGGCCCAGGCCTCGATCGTCGCGATCCAGTCCGGGGTGGACAGCGGGCGGCCCACCCGGACCTACATCGAACCGGGCGCAGTGACGATCATCGATACACCGGAAGGCCGACTGGTCGCCGAACACGTTTCTTCCGGGGCCAAGAAGTGGATGATCATCGCCCCGGGTACCAAGAGCAACATCGGTTCCGCGATCAGCCATATGGTGCGGCGGTTGCCGGCCGACCAGGAATGGCATTCGTACCGAAAAACCGTGTAGTCGAAGGGTAGCTCGAAAATGATAGCATCGGCATCGTGACAAATCCGTGGACGGGCTCATCTAATTCTCCGGAACAGGGCGGACCGACTCGCCGAGAAACGCCCGCCGCGCGCTACCAAAATCAAGACTCAGTATCGGGCACATTGCGCATTTCCGATATGGTCGCCCCGCGCAAAATCCCGCCGGGCGGGGGGTGGCGTAAATTTCTCTACCAGGCGACATTCCACGCCATTAATTTCGGCGAATCGCCGGCCGAGAGACATTATCGGGAATTGCAGGAGCGAATTCGGCGCCATATCCGAAAGCAGTACGTCGTGGGGGTCATCTCGGGCAAGGGCGGCGTCGGTAAGACCACGATGACTGCCTGCATCGGTGCGGTGTTCCGGGAATGCCGCCCCGAGAATGTGGTGGCGATCGACGCCGCCCCCGGCTTTGGCACGTTGGCCGGGCGGATCGACGAATCCCCACCGGGCGATTACGCGGCGGTGCTCAACGACACCGACGTCCAGGGCTACGCCGACATCCGAGAACACTTGGGGCAGAACAGCCTTGGCCTTGACGTGCTGGCCGGAAACCGAGCGTCCGACCAGCCGCGGCCGCTGGTTGCGTCGATGTTCTCCGGAGTGCTCTCGCGGCTGCGCCGCACCCACACGGTGATCGTGGTGGATAGCTCCGACGACCTCGAGCACCCCGTGATGAAGGCGGTGCTCGACGCGTGCGACACGCTGGTGTTCGTCTCCGGTCTGACGGCCGACACCTCGTTGCCGGTGACCCGCGCGATCGACTTGCTGCGGTCGATGGGGTATCACGAGTTGGTGTCTCGCAGCATGGTCATCCTGAACGATAGTCGCGATAAATACGACACGGAAGCGCGCACGTATCTCACCGAGCGTTTCGCGCAATCGGGTGCCACGGTCGAGTTCATGCCGTATGACCCTTATCTCGCCAAAGGCGGGATCATCGATACCCGGCACGAGCTGAAGAAGAAAACCCGCCTGCGCATATTCGAAATCACCGCGGCATTGGCTGACAAATACATTCCAGATGCCGACAGGCCGCGCTAATGACCGCGTACGTGGGCAAGGTCTCGTTTCCAGCCCGTTGCGCGGTTGCAGTCGTATGTGGAGAACACCTGGTTTCGCAGGTATACCCGGCTGCGGTGCCGATCGAGGCCTTCCTCGACAACGTCGTGGAGTTGCTCAACGAGGAGCTCAAGCGACGGGGCTTCACCGGACTCGAGTCCGGTGTCGGATACGAACTCCACAAAGCCAACGGAATACGGCTGGATGTCACCAAGACGTTCGACGAACTCGGTGTCGAAGACGGGGCCACGCTCACCTTGGTGCCCGCGGTAGCGGGTGAATCGTTCGAGCCGCAGTACGAGTCGTTATCCACCGGCCTGGCCCGCGTCGGGAAGGCCTTGTTCGAGCCGGTGACCCTGCAAACCGCTGCGCGCACGGCGTTGGTCATCCTCGCGATGGTCTCGCTGACGCTGCTGGGACTGTCTGTGCGCCAACGCCTCTCGATCGATTCCCTGATGCCCACCATCGTGACCGGCGTGGCCGGTCTGCTGACCGCCGGTGGCGCGGCCACGGTGTGGCGTTGGTGGCCGGGTCGCGCCGACATGGTCGACGGGCTCGGCTGGATCGCGTTGCCGTTGCTCACGGTCAGCATTGCTGGTGGCGCGCCCGGACACCTCGGGGCCGCGCACGCGTTCATCGCTGCCCTGGCCGGAGCGGTACTGACTTGCGGAATCGCTTCTGCGACAGGGCGCCACGCCAATGTCGCGGCGACTGCGGTGACCATACTGGGACTCGGTGGCGCGGTCGCCGCCGCCCGGATGTGGTGGCCGGTTCCCGCGCAGTGGCTGGGGATGTGCACGCTAGTCGCCCTGCTGCTGCTACTGACCTTGGCTCCGACGGTCGCGCTGTGGGTCGCAAGGATCCGGCCGCCGTACTTCGGGTCGATCACCGGGCGCGATTTGTTCCGTCGCAGCGCCGGACTGCCGGCCGATGCGGTGTCACCCGTCGATGAGGGTGCCGACGAGGAAGCAAGTCCGGACACCACGCCGCGCGGTGCGCAGATCGCGTTGGGGGCGATCCACGCCAACAACGTCCTGACCGGAATCTGTATGGGGGCGGGGCTGATACTGCCCGCCGCGGTGTGGGCCACTCTGATGCCAGGCCACGACCGGAGCACGGCGGCCGCCGTGCTGGCCGGGCTGTTCGTGGTCATCTTCACCAGCCGCGGGCGGGCCTTCGCCGACAAACGACAGGCGATCGCGCTGGTGTGCGGTGGCGCCGCGGCGATGTGCGTCGGTGTCGCAAAATACGTTGTGCACGAGCCGACTTCATCGGGCTATGGGCTGCTATGGGGCGCGCTGGTTTTGTTCGGCTTCGGCGGCGCCGGCCTGCTGGCGGCTCTGCTGGTACCGATCACCAGGTTCACTCCGCTGGTCCGGATGATCGCCGAATGGGTGGAGATAGCGGCCATCATCGCGGCCCTGCCGCTGGCCGCGTGGATCGGCGGATTGTTTAACTGGGTGCGCATGCGATGACCCAGACGGCGCTCACCGCTCGCGCGTTGACCCAGCGGGTCGCGGCCACGGCGCTGACGAGTCTGCTCGTCGCCATGATAGCGAGTATTCCTGGAGCACAGGCGATTCCACCGCCGATCGTCGACCCCGGCCGGGTGCCGGCCGACGGGAAGCCCGCCTCCGATCAGCCCATGCGGCAGAGCTTTGCCTGTGCGCGAACGATCACCGTCGCCGATCCGAATGTGGCTTTGCCAGCGCCCGGCAACACGATGCTGAACATCAGTAAGGCCTGGCAGTTCTCGACGGGCAACGGAGTGCCGGTAGCGGTCATCGACACCGGCGTCAATCCCAATCGGCGGCTGCCGGTGGTCGCGGGCGGCGATTACATCATGGGCGGCGACGGCCTGACCGACTGCGACGCGCACGGGACCATCGTGGCGTCGGTGGTCGGCGCGGCGCCGCAAGGCACTCCGATGCCCGCACCGATGCCGAGCGCCCCGGCGTTTCCGCCGCCGGCGGGCCCACCGCCGAGCGATGCCGGTCCACCGCCTCCGGGCGGCCCGCCGGCTCCGCCCGCGCCTCCGCCTCCGCCCTCGCCGGTGACGATCACCCAAACCGTGCCAGCAGCACCCCCGCCACCGCCGCCGCCCGACGCTCCGTCGAACGGGCCGGGGGACCCCGCGCCCGGCCAGCCCGACGACCCCGAGGTGCCGCCTCCGCCCCCGGGCGCACCCGATGGAGTCGTCGGAGTCGCACCGCATGCCGTCATCATTTCCATCCGCCAGTCCTCGCGGGCCTTTGAACCGGTGAATCCCGGTGCCGGCGACATGGAGGGGCGCAAGAAGGCCGGCACCATTGCGACACTCGCCAGCGCCATCGTGCATGCCGCGAACATGGGCGCGAAGGTGATCAATATCAGTGTGACAGCATGTGTTTCGGCCGCCGACCCGCTGGATCAGGGTGCGATCGGCGCTGCCGTCTGGTATGCGGCCACCGTCAAGGACGCCGTGATCGTCGCCGCGGCGGGCAATGACAGCGAAGACGGCTGCGCCCAAAACCCTTCATTCGATCCACTCAACGCGTCCGATCCGCGCGACTGGCATCAGGTCAAGACGGTGTCGTCGCCATCCTGGTTCTCGGATTACGTGCTGTCGGTGGGAGCGGTCGACAACACCGGCGCACCGATCAACAAGAGTCTGGCCGGACCCTGGGTGGCCGCGGCGGCACCGGGTGTTGGAATCATGGGATTGTCTCCGGAGACCGGGGGACCTGCGAATGCCTATCCGCCGATCCGCCCTGGCGAGAAGAATATGCCGTTCTGGGGAACCAGCTTTTCCGCGGCGTACGTCAGCGGAGTGGCCGCACTGGTGCGGGCCAAGTATCCGGCACTGTCCGCCCACCAGATCATCAACCGGATACTGCAGACCGCACACAATCCACCGCGCGGGGTCGACAACCAGGTTGGTTACGGTGTTGTCGACCCAGTGGCCGCGCTGACCTTCGATGTGCCTGCGGGCGACCGCCTTCCACCGGCGGCCGCTAGCCGCATCGTCCACCCGGCCCCACCGCCGCCACCACCGGATCACCGCGCCCGCACCGTGGCACTGGTATTCGCCGGAGTTGTGCTGGCTGCCGTCGCGGTGGTCTCACTGATCGTTCGAGCACGGCGTGAGCGATGACAGCCGCGACGAAGCTGACGATCATCGTCGCCATCTTTGTTGCCGCAGTCGTCGGATGGGCGGTCGGTGGATACCCGGGTGCGGCAGCAGGTTTGGTGATCGGAATCGCGGCCGGTGTCATTCGATGGCGAGGCCAGCCGCTGTGGTCCTGGCTGATCCTGTGGTGGCGGCGCCGTCGGCCCATTTGGTGGAGCGAGCCGCTCACGGTCGCCAATGACCGTGCCGGCGGTGGCATCAGGTACCAGGAAGGCGTCGCGGTGGCCGCGGTCCAACTGCTCGGGAAGGCCCATGCGCCAACGTTGTTCACCGGTTCGACCGCGACGTACACCGATAACTCCTTCGACGTCACCGACCTGATGCCACTGTTACACCAAAGCCTCGGCCTCACCTTGGACTCGCTGAGCGTGATCACCGCGGGGGCACGCCGCCGCAGCACCGGTGACTATCCGCGGGTGTACGACACCCTGATCGGTACGCCGCCCTATGCGGGTCAGCGCGAAACCTGGCTCATCGTACGAATCTCGGCCCTGAACAACGTCGAGGCGCTGCAGGCGCGTACTTCGGTCGGCACCGCCACGCTGGCGGCCGCACAGCGGATCAGTGCTGCAATGCGCCAACACGGCATCCGCGCCAGGGTCGCGACCGCTACCGACATCGTCGAGATGGAGCGGCGGTTGGGGCGGTCCGCGCTGGACGTCGGCAATCGGCGCTGGCGATCGGTGCGCGGTGACAGCGGATGGTTGACGACCTATTGGTACCGGCCCGGCGACATCACTTCAGAGAATCTGGCCGAAGCATGGTCGGCGCGCGTCGACGGGATCGTGCAGAACGTCACGCTTTTCAGCTCCAAGACTGGACCCGCCACCGCCACGGCGACCGTGACCGTGCGCAGCGCCCAACCACCGACGGCGTCGTTGAGTATGCGGTTGCGGACCCTGCGGGGCGAGCAGGCGCAAGCCGTTGCCGCCAACCTGTGCGGTCCGCTGCCGGCGCTGCGCGGAATCCGCCGCGGTGTGCTGCGCGGATCGCTCGTCGTCCCGATCGGGCCGTCGGGTGTGCTGCTCGGCAAGGTCGCCGGCGGGAATCGCATGCTGCTGCCACTCGACGATGCCGGGGAGTTCAGCCGGGTGCACATCGCCGCCGAGGACACACTGGCCAAGAGGTTCATTATCCGTCTCGCCGGTGCCGGGGAACGGATCACCGTGCACACTCGAAACATGCAGCGGTGGGCCAGTGTTCGCATGCCAGATGTCGCCGTGACGGATCAGCCGAAGCCGGTGTCGGGCACCACGGTCAGCGTCGTGGACGGCAGCATGTCGCCGGCGCCGCGGCCGAACACGCTGATTTCGGTCGGGGGGCCGGGCGAGCCATACCGGGGGACTGCCAACGTGATGATCACCCAGACGGGTCCGGCGACGGTGGATGTGATCGCGGCGGACGGTCACCTGCATGCGGTGGAGGTGGAGTTGTTCCGCGCCGAGAATAGGTACGTATCGTCGGAACCGATGGCTTTACGAACTCTTGATCTCGAAGCGGTGGACACTCCATGACCAGCAGCACCACGCCGGCCGCCGCGCGCAAGTATTTCGATGCGGCGATGGCGTTGCTCGACAACGACGTCGCCGGGGCCGCAGCGCGGTTTCGGGAGGCGACCGAAGTCGACCCGTCGATGGCCGACGCCTGGCTGGGCCGGATCGCCGTGGGTGACGAGGCGCTGTCGACCATCGAGCAGCTCTACAGCTACGGGGGCCGGCTGCATCGGGAGACCAACCGGATAGGGGCGCACTTGTCGGCCCCGATCAAAGCGGGCCCGTATCTGTCGATTTCGGTGACCGAGGCCTCGCACGCCGGCCTGGCACTGGCGAGCGCCCTCATCGACGAACGTCAGTATGAGAAAGCCGAAGCGCTGCTTGCGGATTCGACGTTGCTGGACACCTGGGAAAACCACCAGTGGAAGCAGTATGTCGAGTCTTATCTGATGTTCGCCACGCAACGGTGGCCGGACGTCATCGCGGTGGCGGCGGCCATCCTGCCGCCGCAGGCGATCATCATGTCCGCGGTCACCGCGGCGACCTGCACGCTGGCGGCGCATGCCGCGGCCCACCTCGGTCAGGCCCGGGTCGCGCTGGAGTGGACCGACCGGGTTGAGCTGCGCGCCGGACACGGAGGCCCGACCGAGGCACGCCGTCAGCATCTCGAAACTGCGGTCACCGCAGTCGATCCCACCGACTTCCCGTTGATCGCCGCCGACCTTGCCTATGTGCGCGGGATGGCGCATCGCCAGCTCGGCGAGGAGCCCAAGGCGCAGATCTGGTTGTCCAAAGCGACGATCAACGGCGCACTGATCGAGCCTGCCAAGCAAGCGCTGGCCGACCCCGCGCTGCAGCTGGTGGTCACCGACGAGGACGCCATCAGCTCCCGTAGCAATAAATGGGATGTGACCACCGAGCTGTCGGAGCAGCAACGGCAGGAGGAGGGGCACCAAGAGCGGCGCACCGAACTCCTGCAGGAGGGTCGCGCGTTGCTCGACAACCAAGTCGGGTTGGCCGACGTCAAACGCGCGGTCGCCGAGCTGGAGGACCAGATCGAGGTCCGTGCGCTGCGGCTGGCGGCGGGGCTGCCGGTAGCCAATCAGACCAACCACATGCTGTTGGTCGGACCGCCAGGTACCGGTAAGACCACCACGGCCGAGGCGCTGGGAAAGATCTACGCCGGCCTGGGCATCGTGCGCCATCCGGAGATCGTCGAAGTCAAGCGGGCCGATTTCTGCGGGGAGCACATTGGCGCGTCGGGACCGAAGACCAACGAGCTGATCAGCCGGTCGCTGGGCCGCATCCTGTTCATGGATGAGTTCTACTCGCTGGTAGAGCGGCACCAGGATGGCCGGCCGGACATGATCGGCATGGAGGCGGTCAACCAGCTGCTGGTGGCACTCGAGGTGCACCGGTTCGACTTCTGCTTCATCGGCGCGGGATATGAGAAGGAAGTCGACGAATTCCTCACGGTGAACCCGGGGCTGGCGGGCCGGTTCAACCGTAAATTGCGGTTCGAGTCCTATACACCCGACGAGCTGGTGGAAATCGCGGTCCGCTACGGCAAGCCGCGCGCCACGGTGCTCGACCCCGCCACCGCCGAGGCGCTGGCCGCCGCGTGCGCGACGCTGCGCGCCTACCGTGCACCCGATGGCCAGCATGGCATCGATGCCATGCACAACGGCCGGTTCGCCCGCAATGTCGTTGAGCGCGCGGAGCGACTGCGGGACTCGCGGGTGGCCGCACAGCATCGCGTCGACAAAGGGTCGGTGACGGTGGAGGACCTGCAGACGCTACGTACCCAGGACATCGTTGCGGCGGTCAAGGGCGCGTGCGCGGAAAAGCATGTGCCGATAGTGCTTTGACCCCGGGCCGACGGACCTTAGTTGATTCGGCTGATCAGTGTTTCGATCGCCGCGATGACGTGAGCG
Source organism: Mycobacterium sp. (assembly GCA_035996225.1). GTDB lineage: Bacteria > Actinomycetota > Actinomycetes > Mycobacteriales > Mycobacteriaceae > Mycobacterium. The sequence goes on from DASYJS010000264.1 coordinate 42,812, forward strand.
GACAACGGCTCGTCGTCCTCCGCGCGCACAATCATTTCTTCGGCGACGCCGGCGGCTTGTGCGGTCTCCAGAGTGGAAAGGTTCGCCCGGCGCCGCGCCGCATACAACCGCTGCGCCAACGGCGCACCCGGAACACTTGCCCCGAGCGTCATTAATTCGTCGCGGTGCCGGCGAACGGCGCCCAGGGCCCTGATTAATTCCGGGGTGATTCGGCT
>DASYJS010000265.1:0-19346 GCA_035996225.1 Mycobacterium sp.
GAACCAGGAGGCGGCAGGTTCAAGGCCGAGTGCAAGAAAGAACGCGACCCCAATGAGGACCAGCATCGAGGCGATGGATTCCAGGACACGGACTGCCCCGTAGGTGACCGCGACACCCGCGGCCGCTGCCATCCCGACGAAAAAGGGCGACCGCCGGTCAAACCGGCGCCCCAGCCGGCCGAGGGGTTGTTCGTCGGAACTCATCTCGGCCGCACTGGTTTCTGCTTCGGCGACCGGACCCTCCTGCTCGTGAGGTTGGGCAACCAGATCGCGATCCACTTCGGCGTCTCGACCTTCGGTGATGAGGTCGTTGTCGACTCCGGCCATTTGAAGCCTCCGCTAATCCATCGGCGGAACAGACTCCGCATCCCCCGGGTACCCGCTTCCCGAGCTGCGAACAGGCCAGTTTCGATCGGGGTGCACTTTCCTATGCTTGCGTTCCGTCTAGGGGGTACTCGGGCCGCCGGAAGCGCCTTCTCCTGTGGAGGGTTGCGGTCGCCCGGAGTTTGATAGCAGCGGCCGCAGGGCAACCCAGACTCGGAGCGCACAGTGCGTGGCCAGCCAACACAACCATGAAGGAAGGGTAGGCACATGGGGGAGCACGACAGCGGACCGGAAGAAGCTGTCAAGGGTGTCGTTGAGGGCGTCAAGGGTAAGGCCAAGGAAGTTGTCGGCGCGGTCACCGGTCGTGACGACATTCAGCGCGAAGGGCAGGCCCAGCAAGACAAGGCCGAAGCGCAGCGCGATGCCGCCAAGAAGGAAGCCGAAGCCGAGAGTGCCCGCGGCGCAGCCAAGACCAGTGAGGCTCGCGAAAAGGCTGAGCAGAACTAGACGTTCACCAGGAAAGACCCAGTCCCTGCACTAGGGGCCGGGTCTTCCGTCTTGTTTTGCGAACTCTTCCTCAGGCACCGGCCCCACGGATCTGGCGTTTCCCGGAGGGGCCACCGGGTATCAGGCAACGATGACGTCTTTATGGCTTACCAACCGAGTCGAACAACCTTGGGCTGCAAGCCAGCTCGACGACGGCACCCGGTCCGCCGATGTCGTCGTCGTGGGTGCAGGCATCACTGGGCTGATCACTGCGGTTCTGTTGGCCCGCGCCGGCAAGGACGTGTTGGTATTGGAGGCCCGCACGGTGGGGGCGTGCGCCACCGGAAATACCACCGCCAAGATCAGCTTGCTGCAGGGCAGCCACCTATCGAAGATCCTGTCCAAGCACGGTAAGAGCGTGGCCCGTGCTTACGTGGACGGCAATCGTGAAGGTCAGCAGTGGATTCTCGACCACTGCGAGTCACAGGGCGTGGCGGTGCAACGCGAGGAGGCCTACACCTACGCCCAGTCCGCCAAGGGCATCACGTCCGCGAGGGCCGAACTGAAGGCATGCCAGACGGTCGGACTGCCCGCGGCGTGGGAAGACGATGCCGAGGTGCCATTTCCGTACCACGGCGGCGTGCGGCTGGCCGAGCAGGCGCAGTTCGATCCCATGTCATTCCTGGACACGTTGGCCGTCGAGTTACTCAGCCGCGGCGGCCGGTTGGTCGAGCGCACCCGGGTGCGGCGGGTGTCCGGCCACGGAAACAGCCTCCGCGTACACGTCAACGACGCCGCGCAGCAGGACGTCGAGATCGAGGCCGCGCAACTGGTGCTTGCCACCGGGATTCCGATCCTGGACCGCGGCGGTTACTTCGCGCGCGTGAAGCCAAGCCGGTCTTACTGCTTCGCTTTCAAGGTCCCGGGCGATATCACCCGGCCGATGATGATTTCCACCGACTCCCCCACGCGTTCAGTGCGTTACGCGCCGGCCTCGGACGGGGAGCGACTGATCGTGGGAGGCGCGGGCCACACGGTGGGTCGCGAAAAGAGCCCCTCCAAAGCGCTGGAGGAACTGTTGTCGTGGACGCGTACGCACTATCCGGGCGCGGTCCAGACTCATTTTTGGTCAGCGCAGGACTACACGCCTATCGATGACTTGCCGTATGTAGGACCTATCTTGCCGAATAACGAAACCATCTTCGTCGCAACGGGTTTCAACAAATGGGGCATGACGAATGGCGCTGCGGCGGCGATAGCGCTATCGAGCCGGATGCTGGGCGGGCGGAAGGACTGGTCCAGCGCGTTTGCCAGCTGGAGCCCGCACGAACTGTCGGGCCTGCTGACCGCCGTACAATCCAACCTCGAGGTCGGCTTCAACTTGACCAAGGGCTGGGTCACCCCGGCGATACGCACGGGCCGCCGTGGACCCCACGAGGACGAGAGCGGCGTGGTGAGTGGACCACCGTGGCATCTGGAAGCCAGATCCCGGGTCGACGGCACAGAGCATCGCGTTTCGCCGGTATGCCCCCACCTCGGGGGAATCGTGAATTGGAACGATGCCGACATGTCGTGGGAGTGCCCGCTGCATGGCTCTCGGTTCGCGCCGGATGGCACCTTGCTCGAAGGACCGGCCACCCGGGATCTGACCGCGCACTCGTGTGCTAACTAGCGCGGATGTGTGGAAGGTTTCGCGGGTTCCAGCTGGCTTGCCAATATTGTTGTGCGTGAGGCAGATCGGGGTAAACCGCGGCGAAGACCGCTACCGTCGTCCTGCCCGATTCGTGATGCGGCGCCCGGTGACACCCAGGTAGATACCGATGAGGATGCACGCGAAGACGGTGCCAACCAGGAAAGGAATGATCTTGAATCCGCCATTTTGGTTGGAGTACCCCAGTTTGTAGGACACCCACGTTCCAAGGAACGCGCCGAGCGCACCCAGGATCACGGTCACGATGACGCCGATGTTCTGCCTGCCCGGCATGATGAGCCTGGCCAATCCGCCGACGAGAAGGCCGGTGGCGACGGCACCAATAATTGTCCCGATCATTTGAACTCCTCGCGTGGGTAGGGCCGTTGCTAAGACTGGGGATACCCGCTTTTGTCTCGCCAACCCTGTGATCCGCACTGAAGCGAGGCGCCAAAGAGAACTGCCGAAATGCAACGGAATGGCGCGTCCTTTGGCGCTTTAGGGGTACCCGTACATTCATGACCGTGACCCGAGACATTGCTGCCACCCGCCAACGCGTGTGGGAAGTACTGGCCAACGGGTGGACCTACTCAGGCTGGGTGGTCGGCAACAGCATCGAGCTGGCCCTGGGTCGCCCGCAGCAACTCCTCCCAGGACTTCTCGAATTTTTCGACTCCGTCGTTCTCCAGCGCCAGGAACACGTCACGCAGGTCAATGCCGACGGCCTCGAGGTTGTGGAATACCGTCTGGGCGGCCTCGGATGTGCCGGTGACGGTGTCGGCGGTGATGACTCCGTGATCGGCGACGGCGTCGATCGTCTTCTCCGGCATGGTGTTCACGGTGTGCGGGGCGATGAGTTCGGTGACGTAAAGGGTGTCGGAGTAGTCGGGATTCTTCACCCCTGTCGACGCCCACAGCGGGCGCTGCACCCGAGCCCCATCGCCCTTGAGAGTTTCGTAGCGGTCGCCACCTTCAAATACCTCTTGGTACGCGGCGTAGGCCAGTCGGGCGTTGGCCACCCCGGCTTGGCCGCGTAGAGTCGCAGCCTCATTCGTACCGATGGCTCCCAGGCGTTGATCGATTTCGGTGTCCACCCGGGAGACGAAGAATGACGCGACGGAGTGGATGGTGGACAGGTCGTGTCCGACCGCCTTGGCGGTTTCCAAACCGGCTAGGTAGGCGTCCATCACGAGCTTGTGTCGCTCGACGGAGAAGATCAGCGTCACGTTGACCGAGATGCCTTCGCCGATCACGGCGGTGATAGCCGATAGACCGTCTTCCATCGCGGGGATTTTGATGAAGAGGTTAGGCCTGTCGACAATCTTCCACAGCTCGATGGCTTGCGCGATGGTTTTGTCGGCGTCGTGCGCGAGGCGCGGATCGACCTCGATGGAGACTCGGCCGTCGACACCGTCTGAGGCCTTCCATTGCGGCGTGAGCAGGTCGCACGCCGAACGCACGTCATCTGTGGTCACCGCGCGCACGGTCGCCTCGACGTCAGTGCCGCTCTTCGCCAGTTCTGCGACTTGAGCGTCGTACGCGTGGCCCTGGGAGAGGGCTGCCTGGAAAATCGACGGATTGGTGGTAACGCCGACGACGCTTTTCGTGTCGATCAGCTCGCCGAGATTGCCGGACGTCAACCGCTCTCGGGACAGGTCGTCTAGCCACACCGACACCCCGGCCGCGGATAGTGCGGCGAGGTTGGAATTCTGAGTCATCTAGTTAAATGCCTTCCTGCTAATACTTTTCAGCTATGGCATGACACGAACGTTGGGATTAGTCTCGCTCGGCGGGCCAATGTGTTCGCGACTCCGGAAAGAACCTGTCGGGACGTTGCTGCTCACCTTGTTGGGCGCCGAGAACCACAATGGCGCCGGTCAGCGCGCAGCGCCAACTGCAGGTAACGCAATTGGCGCTGCGCCTTCGCGACATCGTTCGGGGTCGACCCCGACGGTTCGATCGCACCCGCTGCGGAATGTCCGTCGCCCTGAGCGGTATTCGCGCCCAGAATGCCGCTGTACACCGTGGGGCCCAGCGCACTGCCGGTGAGCAGGATCTTGGCGACAGTGTTGGCGGTAACACCGGACTGGTGCTTGGCGCGATGGCGGTTGGCGTACAGCACACCGCCACCGCCGAAGCTCCTCCTGACTGGAAAGGCGTCGGGCGGCGGACCGGCTGATCCCGATTGAGACACCGAAAACTCCGGAATAGCAGCACTACTCCGGCTCAACCCAGCCAAGCCCCCGCCAGAGCGTGACGCTGCTGGCGGGGGCTGACGCTGAACGCAGGAGCTACGCCCCACGCCCGCGGGTCGCCGCGGATCCGACGCCGACACCGGCGTCAGTGTGGTTGCGGCGCTTCAGTCCCGCCAGTCCGAACAGACCCGCGAGCCCGAGAAGCCCCCACAGCCCTGTCTTGTCGCTGTGCTGGTCGGTGTTGTTGCTATTGCTGTTGTCCGCCAACGTCGTTGTGGTGGATGCCGGCATGGATGCACTCTCTACGGTGGCGTTGGCAACGCCTGCCCCGCCGAACAACAGCGCCCCCGTGGCAGAAATTACTGCAATGGTCTTACGCATATTTACTCCTGAAAGGTTTTCTCGATCGAGTACGATGGGCTGACCGAGACCGAATTTGCGAACCAGTGTGTTCTAGTCCATGCGAAGGCGATGCAAGTGTAAAAACTCAGCATCGCAATGGATAACGTACCCAGCGCGAGGCTGCCGAAACGTAACATGAGGCAGTTTTCGACAGCGAGGACGTCTGCGCCTTCAAACACTTGATCGGTGAACAATCACGGGCGCCCATGCTGCGGTCGAGACGTACCGGTGGCGGTTGACCAAACCAACACCGCTGCCGAAGAAAATTCAGTTGCTCCCGCTGCGGGTTTCTATGACACGTTGGGCAACTTCGGCGAGTTTTGTTTGACTCTCCTGTGATAGCAGCCGCAGCATCTCGAAGGCGCGCACGTCATCGACGCCGTAGCGTTCCATGATGATGCCTTTGGCTTGACCAATTCGGTCTCTGGTCGACAACGCCGCTTGCATGTGCTCGCCGTGGCGCGTGGCCAAAATCGCGGCGGCACTATGTGCGGCGAGCACTGCGCCGGTGGTCTCGGCATCGGTGTCCCAGACGCCCGCCCTGAAAGAAAACAAGTTCAGCGCGCCCGCGGTGCGGTCTGCGGTGTATAGCTTGAAAGACAAGCCACTGAGTACCCCGAGCTCCACAGCTGCGGGTGCATACCGCGGCCAGCGCGACTCTGCACGGAGATCATCACTTCGCACAACCGTTTCCTGGAGAGCGGCCTCGGCGCAGGGCCCTTCGCCGAAGTCGTGCTGCAGCTTGTCGAGCTCGGCGGCCAAGCCGGCCGTATCTGCCAGGGACTCGAACTCTCCGCCCTTTTTCACGAGCAGAATTCCCGAAACGTCGGCTCCCGGTATGAGCTCCACCGCTGTCGTGGTGACGTCGTTGAGAATCTGCTCGAGTGTGCGGGGCGCGGCAATCATGCGTGCAAGTTCAGCCATGCGCACAGCGAGGTTCGGGTGGGAAGAGTCCATGTAGTCCGATTGTGCACCAGTCGAACAGTAACGGGATAGACCATCGGAAACTCGGCGGATCGCCCGCCGGGAGACTGGTGCACGTCAGCTTCCGTTAACCCAAACGAGGCCTCAGCGATCGACACCTTCGTGACCGGAGCGGACCAGGGCGTTGCTGGGAAGCAGGAACCCGGGCAGCTGGAGCTTTCGGACCGCCCGTAGCGCACCTGAAGGGATCACCCGCTTGAAGAAGACGCTGGCGTCGAAAGCCGCGCGCACTTCCTGGACGTAGGAACTCGGGAGACCGAATCGGATTCGGCCCTGGCTGACGTCGACGAGGTCGGCCCGCCGAAAGGCCTCCACCAGCGGCGCGTGGGGCCGGGACGGGCCGTATCTGGAAAGCCGATGATGTTCAGCAACGATGAGCGCCAGCTCGTCGGACCAATTCTCGCGGCCGGTCTCTTGCAGCCATGCGTCCTGCGCCTCGATCGACGGCACCAGGTAGTCGAGCGTGTCGAATGCGGCCAGGTCATGAAACGCTGCGGCGATCGAGAGCTTGTCGTCGCGGTGAGGTGCGGATGGAGCGAGCGCACGGGCGAAGTTCACGACGCGGTACACGTGCGCTTTGTAGGCGTCGTAGCCGGCGTCGTCGCCGCGAGCATGCTGGCGGTGTGACTCGAAGATCTCGTCGACCAGGGGCAAGCTGTGGAGGATCTCCGGCGTGATCACCGCATGAGCGTACGTCTGTTGCCACTTCACATTCCGAGACCGTGCGCAAGATCGGATCGCGAACTTATCGCTCTGATCAGATAGATGTTGGTGATGGTGCCGGCAATCGAACCCGATGCTCTACCAGGCAATATGCCTTCTGATCTGCCGGTTCTGTATGTCGGGCATGCGAGGCGAGGTCGTGTTCGATGGCCGAAACACCTATGATCCAAAGCGCCTGCGGGCCGAGGGCTTTGAGCACTACGGCGTGGGCCGGAACTAAGGAGCATAAACATCGTGAGAGCCCTCGTGGCGGGCGCCGCCGGGTTCTTGGGGTCCCACCTGTGCGATCGTCTTCGCCGCGACGGCATCGACGTTGTCGGGCTCGACAACTTTTGTACCGGCAGGCGCGAGAACGTCAAGCACCTTGAGGGAGATCCGGGCTTCAGTTTCTTCGAGCACGACATCACCCGACCGACAGGCGCGGCCGCGGCGGGTCCGCTGGATTTCATCTTCAACATGGCTTGCCCCGCATCCCCGCGCGCCTACCAGCGCGACCCCCTGTTCACCCTTGAGACGAACTACGTCGGGACGAGAAACCTCCTCGAATTGGCGCGCGAGAATGGGGCGACCGTTCTGCAGGCTTCCACCAGCGAGGTCTACGGGGATCCGACGATCCATCCCCAGGTCGAGAGCTACTGGGGCAACGTCAACGCTTTCGGCACGCGCGCCTGCTACCAGGAGGGCAAGCGAGTTGCGGAGACGCTGATGCTCGAGTACGCGCGTCGCTACGGCATCCGTATTAAGGTCGTCCGCATCTTCAATACCTACGGCCCGAGGATGGACCCCGCGGACGGTCGAGTCATCTCCTCGTTCATCGTCCAGGCGCTGCGGGGAGAAGCGATCACCGTCTTCGGCGATGGCACCCAGACCCGTTCCTTCTGCTATGTAGACGACCTCGTCGACGGACTCGTGAAGATGGCCGCGAGCGAACCCTCGTTCACTGGACCAGTCAACCTCGGCGGCCGGGCCGAACTTACCGTTCTCGCGACCGCGCGCATTATCAAGGAAATGACCGGGTCCTCCTCCGCGACCATCTTTAAGGCCCTGCCGCCGGAGGACCCGAGGAAGCGCACGCCGGACATCGGCCTCGCCGAGTCCAAGCTCGGCTGGCGTCCACGAGTCCCTTTCGCAGAGGGGGTCGCGCAGACGATCGAACATTTCAGAGCGTCATCGGATGTAGCCCCCAAAGGCGCCCTGTGAGATTTGTGCTGGCAAGCTTGGGAAGTCGAGGCGATATCGAGCCGTGCGCCGCCATCGGCCGCGAACTGCAGCGCCGAGGTCACGAAGTATGCATCGCGGTTCCGCCTAACTTTCTTGGCTTCATCGAGTCGGCGGGGCTAGCTGGGGTCGGCCACGGCCGGGACCAAGTGCAGCACAACGCGAATATCGAACGCACATACGGGAAGACGCCGCATCCCATGACGGCGGCATGGGAGGTCTTGAGGCATCTCACCGAACTCTGGCCGGAGCTGGGCACGTCGCTGACATCGCTGGCAGACGGGGCCGACCTGCTCTTGACGGACGCAAGCGAGCAGGGGCTGGCCACCAATGTTGCGGAGTACTACGACATTCCGCTGGCCGCACTGCACATCTTCCCGATTGAGCCTGGTGGTACGGATCCGCACGTAACCAAAGCGGCTGAAGACGCTCAACGCCGAGCACTGGGCCTGCCAGAAGAAACGGGCTCCTCGACTCGACGATCACTGGAGATCCAGGCCTACGACGAACTCTTCTTTCCCGGGCTGGCAGCCGACTGGGCGAAATACGACCTCCGACGACCTTTCGTTGGCGGGCTGACGCTGGAGTTGCCGGCAGATGCCGACGACGATGTCTCATCGTGGGTGGCCGCCGGAACGCCACCGATCTACTTCGGCTTTGGCAGCAGCGTGCGACTCCCATCTGCCGCTGAGACGGTCGCGGTAATCAGCGCGGCTTGCGCGCAGCTAGGCGAACGGGCGTTGATTTGCGGCGGCTCGAGTGATTTCGCCGGCATCCCACATTTCGACCGCGTGAAGGTTGTGAGCACGGTGAACCACTCGGCGGTCTTTCCCGCCTGCCGCGCGGTGGTCCATCACGGGGGCCCCGGCACCACGTTCGCCGGGATACGCGCCGGAATCCCGACTTTGGCCCTTTCGGTCTCGGTCGATCAGCCGCTGTGGGCCAATGCGGTCACCCGCCTGGGAGTCGGCTTTGGGCGGCCCTTCTTTGAGGCGACGTTGGATACGCTGGTCGCGGATCTGCGCTCCATCCTTACTGAACACTGCGTCAGTCGAACCCGTGAGGTCGCCGCCCAGATGGCCACTCCCGCCGAAAGCGCTGCTGCTGCCGCCGATCTACTCGAAGAAGCCGCCCGTCTCGGGCACGTGGACTGATCGGCGAAGGAGCGGATTATGACCGATCCCTGGATCCTCTATACCGAGGAGATGGACCAGGTCGACGGCTGGTTCTATCAGGCCGACGTCGAGCTCTTCGGCAATCTGCTTGCTCGCCAGACGGCCGAGGGCATAAAGGGTGACTTGCTGGAGATCGGCGCATACCAGGGCAAGTCCGCCATCTTGATGGGTTACGGCCTCCGTGACGATGAAGAACTGGTGATCTGCGATCTGTTCGGCGCCGTGATGGATCACGGCGACATCGCGCAGGCCTCACGCCAGGACTACGCGGGCCTAGAGCAGCAGCAGTTCCTGACCAACTGGGATCGGTTCCACACTCGCCGGCCAAGACTTGAAGTCTGCGAATCATCGGCGCTCGACCTTGGAGACCGCATACTCCGCTTCAGCCACATCGACGGTTGTCACAGCTACCAGTGCGTCGCCAAGGACATCGCCCTCGCCGTCACCCACGCGGGCCAACGCGGCGTGATCGCGATGGACGATTATCGAGGCGTCCAAACCCCCGGCGTGGCCGCAGCCGTCTGGCAGGCAGTCGGCAACGGCTTGTTGTTCCCTTTCGCCGCGACGTATACGAAGATCTACGCCTGCACCTCGGCCGCTGATCAGAAGTACTGGTCAGAGCGGATGCGGAATCGGGATGACAACATCTACTTCCCCGACTTCGAGTTGCCGTCATACCGCAGCGTCTCGGCCAAGCAAATTCAGCACGTGACCGCCGAGGACTGACCGACGCTCTGCCCACGGCACGATGCGCTGGACGTTGCGCGCAGTGTCCGCACGTGGCCATCGATCGGCGAACGTCGCCAAGAGTACAGATTACTAAGTGACAGTCCGCGGTGCGACGACATCGCCGTCGAATCCGGGTACGTCGACCGCGTCGCTGCTCACCTTCATGAGCCTATGCCGATGTCACTCCGAGCACCGGTCACATTCCGTAGCGCAGATTGATGCCGTGAAAGCGCTTCTCGTCGACGGGCCCGTCCCCATTGGCAACGGTTCAGGCGCCAAGCCTGGTGAGGATTTCCGACACCCTTTGCGCCGCGCGTTCGGTAGCGGCGCGGGCCCCTTCTGCCGCGATGCGCGGGCCGACCAATTCGATGTCGAAGACGCCTTCGTACCCGGCTTCGAGCGCGTCGCCCAGTATTCGGTCGAGCGGAATCACTCCGTCCCCGGGCACCGCGCGACAGGGTGCGGTCCTGTCCCCAAGCACGTAGTCACTGACCTGCATGAGACCCGCCATCGGGATCGCTTGCTGCAAAAGCGCTTTCAAGCCGGCCTCCATCCAACAGGCATGCCATTCGATGCACAGACCGATGCCTGCGAACTTCGCCAGGGTGATGGTATCGGCGAGCGTGTGGGCAATGTGGATGTCGGCATTGAACGACGAGGCGTTCTCGACGAGCACACGGATCCCGTGGGCCGCAGCTGTCACCTTGCACGGCGCGATGAGCGCGGCGAAGCGTTCGGCGGCTTGCTCCCACGTCAAACATCCGCGGCCGCCCGTTTGCAGATACACCGATCTCGCCCCCAATGCCGCTGCAATGTCTATGGCCTGCAACAAATTCTCGGTCGCCTCGCCACGGTCGTTCTCGAGATCGGGGTAAACGGCGAATTGATGATTCACCGTTTCCACGCCGACCCCGCCGCCCGCGAGTGCCTGTTGAGCCTCGTCTACCCCGCCCGGCCGCATCAGCGAAACGGTTACGAGCGTCGTGTGGTGCACTCCGATCCGGCGGCAGTGTTCGACGAACGCCGTGGTGCTTTCGTTGAGGAACGCAACCTGGTGCAGGCCCACGCGTGGATGCATGATTAGGTCCCGATCAATCTCGACGCCGAATGCTGAGCATTCGCTCAGCGTAGCCATAGGCTGAGCGCCGTTTCTCAGTCCCGGCCCCTGCCTCCAAACAGCTGCAGGAAGAACGAGAACACGTTGAGCGCATCCAGGAAGATCGATGCGGCGATAAGCGGCGCCGAATCCATATCCGTCGATCGCCGGAGCCGCTGGAAGTCGACCATGGTGAGGCCTGCGAACACAACCAGCCCGAGGATCGAATAGATGACCGCACCGCCGGGGATGTGCACGAAGATCAACACAACCCCGAATCCGATGAGTGCAAGTAACGCCCAGAAGCCGATACGAGCGATCCCAGACAGGTCGGTGCGGGTGGCGTAACCGAAGGCTCCGCAGCCGGCGACGAACAGGGCCGTCGCACCGCCGGCCTCCCACAGCGCCTGGGGGTCCGCCTCCGCGTAGTAGACCAGCGTTGGCGACATCCCCAGCCCCATCAGCAATCCCACGCAAAACAGCAGTGCCATGCTTAAGCCCGCGGAGCTGCGGATGGCGAACCGCATGCCGATCAGACAGGCGAACGCCAGCAGGAAGAACACCAACGCCAGGCCATTGCCGAGGTTGCGGCCCAGGTAGGCACCGATCGCGAATAGGCCGCCGGTAGCGGCCACCAACCACATGACCTGACCGAAAAGGGTGCGGGTCCGATTTTGCACCCCGACCGCGCCGTATTCGGCTGAGCTCATGGCATGTCCGTCCTGGGTCGGGACAATGGTTGCGGAGGAGCGGTGTTTCGCATGCCCGAAGTGTCTCGCGATGACGAGCCTCCGTCCATGGCGCAGGTGACAACGTCGGCACCTGGCCGGTGTGTCGCCGAACAATGCCTAGTGTGCGGATGAGCCTGAATTTCTCGAGCGTCACCCAGTCGTGATCACCCACATGGCGGTGCGCAATTCAGCGGGATCGAATATGGAGAGTTACCGGTACAGTCGCGACAAGCGCATTTGATTTGCGATCGTGATGGTCCACGTCAGACCACCGCGGCGGCCAGAATGAGATTGGTTTGAAAGAGGCCGATCGAATCATCAACGGCAGCAACAACTCCAGTGGACTGTCGATGACTTCTATGCCGGAGCCCGTGCGCGGCGTGCCCGCCGCAAGTGCGACGCAGGATTATTTCAGGCTCCGACCGCGTTGCGCCACGTGGATGTTAGGGCTTGGTTGAGAAAGCGTCCGAGACGCATTGGCTCTTGGTCGCTTCGGAGCTGTTATGACCACGAAGGAACCGAACCTATGAACGCGCGGCCACTGCATTTCAACGCTTTCATCTGGCCGAACGGCTATCACGAATCCGCTTGGCGCGTCGTCGATGACGATGTCCGCGGCGTCCTCGGCCTGTCCTACTACACCGAAATCGCGCGAATAGCCGAACGCGGGTTGATGGACTCGATCTTTCTGGCCGACAACATCGCCATCGCCGAATACCGCGCCGCGTATCTCCCTCAGACGCAATTCGATCCGATCTCGGTGCTCTCGGCGCTGGCCGCAGGTACTACCCACATCGGACTCATCGGGACGGGCTCGACGACCTACAACAAGCCGTGGGAGCTGGCCCGACGGTTCTCCACCCTGGACCATCTGAGCGGCGGTCGCGCCGGATGGAACATTGTCACCACCGTCACGCCGCTGGCCGCGGCCAACTTTGGTGACGCCGCCCACCCCGACCATGCCGATCGGTACGCGCGTGCGCACGAATTTGTTCAGGTCGTTACCCGGGTGTGGGATAGCTGGGAAGACGGTGCCGTCATCGGCGATCGCGAACGCGGCGTGTGGGCAGACCGCAACAAGCTGCACGCACCACGCTTTCACGGACGGTATTACGACGTCGAAGGCGTCCAGCCGTTCCCCCGATCCCCGCAGGGGCATCCGGTCCTCGTCCTGGCAGGACAATCGGGAGCCGGCGTCAAGCTCGCCGCGCGATACGCCGACATGGTCTTCTCCGGGCCGCCCTCACGGGAGGCAGCGGTCGCCTTCCGGGCCGACCTGCACGCTCAAGCCACCGCGCTGGACCGTGATCCCGAAAGGGTACTAGTCCTGCCCGCATTGATGGTCACCCTCGGCGGCACCGAGGCCGAAGCCCTAAGCCGAGCACGACAGCTCGAAGAACTCGCCAGTCCCGAGTTCCGCTGGCAAAACGCCCTCTACACGGCCGGCCTCGATCCAGACGCCTTCGACCCCAATGCTCCCCTGCCCTCCCACCTTTGGGCCGAGCCATCACCGTCGACTCGCGCAGATCAGCTCTACGCCGCCGCGCGGACGCGACCGGACGCGTCCTTGCGCGAGATCGCCCAGCAGGTGTCCGGTGGCGCAGGACAAAGACATTTCATCGGTACACCCGAACAGCTCGCCGACTACGTCATCGAGTGGCAAGACGCCGGCGCCGTCGACGGATTCACCCTGATGGGATCAACACTGCCCTATGAGCTAGCGGCGTTCGTCGATCATGTCGTGCCCCTCCTGCAGCGCCGTGGCCGATACCGCAGCGCGTACACCGGGAACACCCTGCGCGAACACCTCGGACTCCAACGGCCTTCCACGTAGGTTTGATGGCAGTGCCGAAGCGCTGAACCATATTGGGAAACAGCTACATCCGTGCGTCCAGCCAGTGTCTTTAGCCCTTTTGGGCGCCTTCTGGCGGGCCTTCGCCGTGCTTTCGGCCGCGCGCGAAGCTTCTGCTTGGGCCTCTTTCTTGGCGACGTCGCGTCGGGCCTGCGCCTTGTCCTGCTCACTCATGATTGAGGTTCGTTCCCCGTTAACGCCCTGCGGTTACCCCGTGAGGATCGCCCCGGAACCCCTTTTCGATCGCGGCAACTGTGCTGTCGGCCACGCCGGGCCGGTGTAAGTCGCGCCGAGATCAACGGCGGCGTCGATGCGCCTAGGCGGACCCGCCGATGAAGCGCCGGTGCAATTCCTCTGTGAGGATCTGGATTTGGCGGGTCAACTCGGTGTTGGCTTTGAGCTCCAGTTCCTGAGCTTCAAAGTCGTGGTCGGCCTGGGCCTGTTGGAAGGCCGCTTGGCGATTCTGGCCGATCATGACGAACGTCGACAGGAAGATCGCTTCAAGTGAGACCACCAGAGCCAATATCGGCCACGAGTACTTTTCGAATAGCGCTATCCACACGGCGAAAAGGACCGCGTGAATCCAGACGAAGTTCATCGAGCCTGCGAACGCGGTGATGCGATCGGCCAACCGCAAGTGACGTTTCTCGCTTCGTCTCTTGGCCTCGGCCAGCACGGCTGGATGGTGGATTTGACTATCGCGCAGCAACCGGTGCGGGATGAGTTGGGGTATGTGCCGATCGGTGGTGAAGCGTGGGGTTGTCATCTTCGGGTTTTCGGGGTCCATACGACTCATTCTGACCTCGTTTCGCGGCATCGGTATAGCCGCTATCCCAGTCACGCCCAAGGGCGTGAGCGATCGCGAGGCCAATCACTCTCTCGCACAGTGCCATTCACTGTGGATCAACCGCCACCGGGAAGGGCGGCGCGAGATCAGGACGACGACGGGTCCCTTACTACCAATTGCTCGGCGAGTAATCCTTGAGGAAGCAGCCGTGCAAATCTTCGCCGGCCTCCCCGCGGACGATTGGGTCATACACACGGGCGGCCCCGTCGACGAGGTCGAGCGGGGCATGGAAACCCTCGTCGGCAAGCCGCAGCTTTGTCGGGTGTGGACGCTCGTCGGTGATCCAGCCCGTGTCGACGGCGGTCATGAGAATGCCGTCCTGCTCCAGCATCTCGGCGGCGCTGGTGCGGGTGAGCATGTTCAGTGCGGCCTTCGCCATGTTGGTGTGCGGATGCCCCGGGCCCTTGTATGCACGGCTGAACTGTCCCTCCATTGCAGACACGTTCACGACGTACGTGCGGCGGGCAGGTGAAGCGGCCATCGCCGGGCGCAGGCGGCTCACCAAAATGAACGGCGCGGTCTGGTTGCACAGCTGAACCTCGAGCAGTTCCATCGCGTCGACCTCGTGCACGCATTGGGTCCAACTGTTGATGGACGCGGTATCGGGCAGCAGGCCGCCCGCATCGATGGCGGTGCCCGCGGCGATTCGGTCCGGGGCCGCGCTTCGGGCGGCGAGGGCCAGCTCGGTCACCGCGTGCGGAGCGTGATGCTCGGCGAGGCTCCCGGCAAGTGCGGCGGGATGGGCGTCGCTGACGCGGTCGAATGTGATCACGTCGACGAGCTCCGGCGGCGGGGTGCGCTCCCCCGCGACGAGCGCCGCGTAGGAGCCAGGAGCTCGGCGCACCGTCTGGGCGGCGTTGTTGATCAGGATGTCCAGCGGGCCCTGCCCGGCCACGGTGTCCGCGAGCGCGACGACCTGAGCCGGGTCGCGCAGGTCGATGCCCACGATGCGGAGCCGATGCAGCCAGTCGGCACTGTCGGGCATCGCACTGAAGCGGCGTACAGCGTCGTTCGGAAAGCGGGTGGTGATGGTCGTGTGGGCGCCGTCGCGGAGCAGTCGCAGCGCGATGTACATGCCGATCTTGGCACGGCCACCGGTGAGCAGGGCTTTCCTACCCCTGAGGTCGGTGCGAGCGTCGCGCTTGGCGTGACTGAGTGCGGCGCACTCTGGACAGAGTTGGTGGTAGAACACGTCGACCACCGTGTAGTGGTTCTTGCACATGTAGCAGGCGCGCGACCGGAGCAACGTGCCTGCGGTGGCCCCGACCGCAGTGGACACCAAGGGCAGGCCCTGAGTCTCGTCGTCGATTCGGCCGGGCGCTCCGGTGGCGGTAGCGGCGGTCACGGCGCGGTCGGCGACCGCCACCGCGTCGCGCTTGGCATCGCGGCGGGCCTTCTTGACCGACTTGAATATGCTCGCGGTGGCCCGACGCACAGCGACCGCATCGGGATGCTCAGGCGGCAACGACTCGATGTCGGCCAGCACCTGTAGGCACATGTTGAGCTTGTCCGGGTCGATCGCGTTCACGTTGGAAGAGTACGGCGTTATTCACCTACGGCGTCGCGATGCACTTCTGCCCTTTCTTCCGCGGTGATCAGGGCAGAACACTCCTGGGCTCCGCGCACGACGTCACCCGGGCAACGAGAACAGGCCAGGCTGTACGGCCCGGCCCCGTTCCGATTCGTTCCCGTTAACTACCTGCGATTTCGTTTCCGAGTCTTGACGGCGTCAAACCTCATGACCCGGCAGGTGAGCCGACCGTCGTCGGGATGGACAGGGCCACGATGAGTTCGAGGACCGTCTGGGGGTCGTTGAGGCGTTCGCCGTAGAGCTCGCGGAGTTGGGTCATTCGATATCGCACGGTTTGGGCGTGGACGAATAGATCGGCGGCCACAGCATCGCGTTGGCCTTGGTGTAGTAGCCACGATCGCAATGTTTCCGCGAGCCGTTCGGCGGTGTTGGGACGTAACTGATCGAGCGGTGCGAGCACCTGGCGGCGGAGATCGTCAGCGGCTTCGCGGTCAGCGCCGAGCACGAGCGCGACGAGATGGGTGTCGGTGTCGACCGTGCCGATATCGTCTCCGGCGAGATGGAGTTCGCGCGCCTGCAGGACGCGATGATAGGACGACTGTGCCTGCGTCCAAGGGCGGGAAGGACCGACCACTGCCCGGCGATCTTGGAGTTCTTGCAGCAACCGGGAACGGTTGGGGCCGTGCATGTCTGGGATGAGCAACACGACGACAGACTCGGAGGAATCGATACCGGGCAGATCGCCACTGAGTTGCAATGTGGACTGCCCGAATCGAGACACCACGCCCCACGTCTGGGCCGACGGAAGTAGTACCGCGGTGAGGGTGTCCGGTGGACGCCACTCGGCGCGCTCGGCACTTGCCCGCAGTGTCTCGGTAGGCACCCCGGTGAGTAGGTCCTGCCCGAGGCGGTCAAGATGACGCCGTCGTTCTCGATCCGAGGAGGCCAGTTCATCGCCGTGCCCGGAAACGCTTGCCGCGGAGAGCTCATCGATGAACGCGAACACCAATTCGGCGAACCGAGCGATCATCAGCGGTGGCAGTTCCCGGTCGACAGCGGTTTCCGATAGCTCACGCCACGCCACCCGCGCGCCGACGCGATAGGCAGATAGCAGCGCGTCGATGGAACGTCCTTGACGTGCCTCGCCGCGCCCGAGTTCGTAGGCACCTTCGAGCGCAGGGGACAACGTCGGGCCGGGATCGGAGTCGTGTGGACGGGCGGCCAGTTGGAGGAACGCGCCAAGTGCCATCTTGACGGCACCTTCGATCCGCCGGCCCATCCGCCCGCTGAAGGCATCCGCGTAACTGGGCACCTCGACGGTGACGGCGGCCACAGTGTGTTCGGCGACAGCGGGCAGAACGCCCTGTAAAGCGGCGACGACCAGGTCATTCAGCACTAAGCCGGTGACCTGTCGGCCGTCAGTTCCCGCAACCCCGTCGATCAAATTTATTCTCTCCGAACAAATCTACAGTGGTATTTCACCCTAGCTGGTCAAGAGTTTATACCTGAGATCAAGGGATGGTGGTCTCATGACAACAACAGCACCCAGGGTCACGCCGATGGGCACGCTGCGCGACCGGTTCCTCCAGCTCGCCGAGCGGATCACCACACCGCTGGTCCCCGCCGACTATCTCGACGTCATCGATCCGCTGCGCTCAGGTGCCGACCTGCGCGGCCGGATCGTGGCGATCCACCCCGAAACCTGCGACGCGGTGAGCCTGGTGATCAGGCCAGGCCGTGGTTGGCGCACCCATACGCCCGGGCAGTACATCCGCATCGGTGTCGACGTCGACGGCGTGCGTCAGTGGCGCGCTTACTCGCTGACCTCCGATACCGATCGGGACGACGGCTGCATCGCGGTCACCGTCAAGGCGATCCCAGGCGGCAAGGTCTCCAACCACCTCGTGCGACACGCCACAGTCGGCACTATCGTCCAACTCGACCACGCCGCAGGGGATTTCACCCTGCCTGCCGCGGCGCCGCCCAAGATATTGTTCCTCACAGCGGGCAGCGGTATCACCCCAGTGATGGGAATGCTGCGCAACATGGCCGAGCACGTCAACGACATCGTGGTCGTGCACAGCGCCCCCAAACCCGACGATGTGATCTTCGGTGGCGAGCTGCGCGCACTGGCCCGTCAGGGCCGAATCCGCTTGATCGAGAAGCACACCGACACCGACGGCATGCTCAGCACCTCCGAACTCGATGCACTCGTCGACGACCTGGCCGAGCGCGAGACCTGGGCATGCGGACCTACCGGCATGCTCGACGCCCTCGAGCAGCACTGGAACGCCAATCGCATGCCCGAGCGCCTGCACACCGAGCGGTTTCGCCCCACCGTCGTGACCGCCGGTGATGGCGGCACCGTCACCTTCACCAAATCCGCGACCGTCCTCGACACCCCGGGCAACCAGACATTGCTCGACGCCGGCGAAGCGGCCGGAGTCCTGATGCCGTCGGGATGCCGAATGGGCATCTGCTTCGGCTGCGTGGCACCGCTGCGCCAGGGAGCCGTGCGCGACCTCCGCAACGGCGACATCACCACCGCCGCACCCGGTGACGGCGTCCTGATCCAAACCTGCGTGTCCGCAGCAGCGGGCACCTGCGACATCGACCTTTAAAGGATTTCTGATGACCACTCTGCAACGCCAAGAGCGCAATCCGATCGCCCACCTCACCGACGAAGACATCGAAAATCTCGGCCGCGAACTCGACGCCATCCGTCAACAGGTGCTCGACAGCCGCGGCGAGCGCGACGCCGTGTACATCCGCAACGTCATCGACTTTCAGCGCAAGCTCGAACTGGGCAGCCGAGGGCTGCTGCTGTTCTCGCTGTTCCCGCCGGCGTGGCTCGTCGGCACGGCCGGGCTGTCGGTCGCCAAGATCGTCGAGAACATGGAAATCGGCCACAACGTCATGCACGGTCAGTGGGACTGGATGCGCGACAACAAGATCCACTCCACTACTTGGGAGTGGGACAACGCCTCACCCTCAGACATGTGGAAGCACTCACACAACGAGATCCACCACACCTACACCAACGTGGTCGGCAAAGACGAGGACCTCGGCTACGGCATCATGCGGGTCGATGAAGATCAACGGTGGGTGCCCTTCTACCTCGGCCAGCCGCTGTGGAACTTCATCAATGCCTGCTTCTTCCAATACGGGATCGCCGCCTACGACCTCAAAATCGGCAAGTACCTCAAGGGCAAGACGGACAAGGACGAGTTCCGGCGCCAGGGCAAGAACGTGCTCGGCAAGATCCGAAGGCAGATGACCAAGGACTACGCACTGCACCCGCTGTTGTCCGGACCATCGGCGGTCACCACGCTGACCGCGAATCTGACCGCCAACTTGGTCCGC
>DASYJS010000266.1:0-6304 GCA_035996225.1 Mycobacterium sp.
ACATCGCCACGAAGTGACGCGCCCGACCTGATGGCCGCTCTCGACGCTCTCGACCTTCTGGTCGATTGGCCTGTGGCCAATGCCGCCGCCGCGGTGATCGGACCTGCCGGCGTGTTGGCCACGCACGGCAACACCGATCGGGTGTTCGAACTGGCCTCGGTCACCAAACCGTTGGTGGCCCGGGCCGCGCAGGTCGCCATCGAAGAGGGTGTCGTCGATCTGGACACCCCGGCCGGCCCGCCCGGATCCACGATCCGGCACCTGCTGGCGCACGCCTCGGGTCTGGCGATGCACTCCGATCGGGTGCTGGCCACGCCCGGCACCCGGCGCATGTATTCCAACTATGGCTTCGCCGTGCTGGCCCAGACCGTGGAGCGGGAGTCGGGCATCGAGTTCGGCCGCTACCTCACCGAGGCGATCTGCGAGCCGTTGCACATGAACACCACCCGACTGGACGGCGGCGCTTCGACCGCAGGTTACGGAGGCACCTCCACGGTGGGCGATCTGGCGGTGTTCGCCGGCGAACTGCTGCGTCCGGCGCTGGTCTCGGGGCAGATGCACGACGACGCGACGACCGTGCAGTTTCCCGGGCTGGACGGGGTGCTACCCGGCTACGGCGTGCAGCGGCCCAACGACTGGGGGCTGGGCTTCGAGATTCGGGACTCGAAATCACCGCACTGGACGGGGGCGCGCAACTCGGCACGAACGTTCGGGCATTTCGGCCAAGCGGGTGGCTTTATCTGGGCAGATCCCGACGCTGAGCTGGCCTTTGTCGTGCTGACGGACCGCGATTTCGGCGACTGGGCACTTGATCTGTGGCCGGAAATCTCGGACCGAGTGCTAAGTGAGTGATTTTAAGGAAAATGCACACTAGCGCAACACAGGCATCACAGGGCACAATAGACACGCAAGACACAAAATTTGATGCGAGCATGCCGCTCGTCGGGTTCACCAGGTCGTTGGGGAAGACGTCCCTCGTGGAACCGAAGGAGCAACAATATGCGTGCATCGAATCAATTCGCCGACGTGGCGGCCGGTGTGGTGTACGTCCACGCCTCGCCCGCGGCGGTATGCCCGCATGTCGAGTGGGCGTTGTCGTCGACCCTGCAGTCCAAGGCCAACCTGGTCTGGACACCGCAGCCGGCGATGCCTGGACAGTTGCGTGCCGTCACCAACTGGGTCGGTCCGGTGGGTACCGGTGCCCGGTTGGCCAACGCGCTGCGGTCCTGGTCCGTGCTGCGGTTCGAGGTCACTGAGGATCCGAGCCCCGGCGTCGACGGTTTCCGGTTCAGCCACACCCCGCAACTGGGCTTGTGGAGCGGGGCGATGAGCGCCAACGGCGACATCATGGTCGGCGAGATGCGGCTGCGGTCGATGATGGCGCAAGGTGCTGACACTCTGGCCGCCGAGATGGACTCCGTGCTGGGAACGGCGTGGGACGAGGCGCTCGAGGTCTACCGCGACGGTGGCGACGCCGGCGAAGTGACCTGGCTCAACCGGGGCGTCGGCTAAACGACCGTTCCTCCCAGGGCAGCGCTCGCACGGCGCACGTCTGCCCAGATGTCGCGTTTGTCGCACGAGTTGTTACACGGCCCGCAGAATTTGCAATGCCCCAGGTACCGCGGAGAGCTCGGCGGGCAGCGGACACGCGAAGTCGCCGTCGGCGTAGACGTTGATCCCGGGGCATTCGACGTGGATCGTTGTGGCGCGCGCCGTGGTCACCTCGTCGATCTCGACGTGCGTGCCTTTCATCAGGGCGGGGAACAGGCGAGCCAGTTTCGTGCGGGATGCGGTGTGGGCCATGGTGATGTCGAGCAGGCCGTCGGTGTAGTCGGCGTTGGGACAGATCAGCAGTCCGCCGCCGTAGCTTCGGGTATTTCCGAAGGCCGCCAACGTGATATCGGCGTCGATCTCCTTGGTGCCGTCGAGTACCAAGCGGAATGGCAGCATCCGCAGTTGCGAAAGCTCGGCGAGGATCGCGACGTAATAGCGCAGCCGCCCATGCGGCCAGCTCATCCGGTTGGCGCGATCGGTCACCAGGGAATCGAATCCGGTGGCCGCCACGGTGCCGAACCACTTGTCCGTTTTTTTGCGGCCTTCGCCGCGCTGGATGCGGCCCAGGTCGATCGTCTGGGTCCAGCCGTCGGCGACGATGTCCGCGGCGGCCTCGGGATCCTTTGTGGGAATACCGAATTCACGTGCGTGATCATTGCCGGTGCCGGCCGGGATGATGCCCAGCGGAACGTCGGTGCCGGCCAGGACTTGCAGCGCGTTGGAGATTACGCCGTCGCCGCCGGTGGCCACCAGCGCGTCGGTGCCGCGTTCGAGGGCCGCGGCAGCGAGATGACGGGCGTCTTCGGCGTCGTCGCCGATGATCTCGATCACCTCGACGCCGCGAGCGTGTAGCCGGGCGATGGCGGCCTGCGCCGCGTGGATGGCGGTGCCGTGCCCCGACAGGGGATTGGTCAGCGCGGTCACCTTACTGATCTCGCGCCGGCGCAGTTGCCCTGTCGCGGGTGTCACGGAATCAGCTTGCCGGGATTGAGGATTCCCGCCGGATCCAGAGTCGCCTTGACTGCGCGCAACACCTGCACGCCCAGATCGCCCACCTCGTCGCGCATCCAGGGTCGGTGGTCGGCGCCGACCGCGTGGTGATGGGTGATGGTGCCGCCGGTGGCGATGATCGCGTCGGACGCGGCCTTCTTGGCGGTCCGCCATTGCTCGATCGGATTGCCACGCTGCCCGGCGACGACGGTGAAGTACAACGATGCGCCGGTGGGGTACACGTGCGAAATGTGGCACATCACCAACGCCGGTGTCCCGGTTTCTGCCAACGCGGTGGTGAGCGCTTCGGTGACGGCGGCCTTGAGCGTCGGGATGTTGGACCAGTCGGTGGCGGTCTCCAGGGTCTCGCAGAGGGCACCAGCGGCCAGCAGCGAGTCGCGCAGATACGGCGCGCCGAACCGGCCGCGCTCCCAGGCCTGCGCGGGACCGTCACCCAACGACGTGCCGCCCCGGGCCGCCAGCAGTGCGCTGGTCTCGGCGCGCCGGCTCTCGACGTGTTCCGTGGACCCTTCGAACACGGTGATGCCCAGGCAGCCGCCGGTGATCTGGTTTTCGCCGATCGACTCGGTGGTGGCCAGATTCACTCCCGTCTCGACTTCGTCGGAAAGCCGAACGACGGTGGGGCCGGTCGCATTCTGGGTGACCGCGCGCAGGGCCGCCGCGCCGGTCGTGAAATCGGGGAACGACCATGCTTCGTAGCGGACGGCTTCGGGTGCCCGGTGTACCCGCAGCCGCACCTGCGTGATGACGCCGAAGGTGCCCTCCGACCCGATTAGCAGCTGCCGCAGGTCGGGGCCGGCGGCCGATTCCGGTCCACGGCCCAGGTCCAGCGTTCCCGCCGGAGTGATCATTCGCAGCCCGCGCACCATGTCGTTGAACCGGCCGTAGCCGGCCGAGTCCTGACCGGAAGAACGGGTCGCGGCGAAGCCGCCGAGGGTCGCGTATTCGAAGCTCTGCGGGAAATGCCCGAGTGAGAAGCCGCGTTCGTCGAGCAGACGTTCGGCGTCCGGACCGGTGACCCCGGCCCCGAAAACCGCTTGGCCCGACACTTCGTCGAGCGAGACGAGCTGGTCGAAGCGATGCAAGTCGAGTGAGACTACGGCGCCGAAGTCGCCGCGGGTGGGATTGAGGCCGCCGACGACATTGGTGCCGCCGCCGAACGGGATGACGGCAATGCCGTGCTCGGAGCAGTAGCGCAGGATCGCGGCGACGGCATCGTCGTCGCCGGGCAGCAGGATGGCGTCCGGTGCGTCTTGGATGCCGGTGTCCTTGCGCCGCAGCAGGTCGATGGTGGATTTGCCGCCGGCGTGCAGCAACCGATCGCGATCGTCGGTGCGGCAATACTCGGCTCCGACGATTGCGGCGAGCGCGTCCCGATGCGCCTTCGATAGCGCCGACGGCCGCAGCTGTACCTGGTCCGGGGTGAGTTCGGCGTGATGCGAATCTTCCAGTCCGACAGCCTGTTTCAGCAACGTCCGGATGCCGTCGGAGAGTGGTTTGGCGCTGGCGGGATCTCCCCACGCGTTCCATTTCATCGGTGGGAGGAGTCCATCGAGTTGCGTCATGCGTTACAGTATTACACATGCTGTCAATCAGTAACGCAGGATTGGACGTGGGCGACCGAATCCTGGCGGCGGCGGCCAGCTGCGTCGTCGACTTCGGCGTCGACCGGGTGACCCTCGCGGAGATCGCCCGGCGCGCGGGTGTGAGCCGGCCGACCGTGTACCGCCGTTGGCCGGATACCCCGTCGATCGTGGCGTCGCTGCTGACCCAGCGCATCACCGATGTGATGGGCGATGCGCCATTGCTGGGAGACGACCGCGAATCGCTTGTGCGCCAACTCGTTACGGTGGCCAACCTGCTGCGTCGCGACGAGCTGATCATGTCGGTGATGCACTCGCACCTCGCGCCGATCTACATCACCGAACGCCTCGGTTCCAGCCAGCAGATGTTGATCGAGGCTCTTGCCGACCGGTTGCGGGCGGCCCAGCGCCACGGCAGCGTGCGCCCGGGTGACCCACGGCAGATGGCCACCATGGTGTTGCTGATCGCCCAGTCGACCATTCAGTCCGAGCAGATCGTTCGCCCGATCCTCGATGCCGATGCGCTGGCCACCGAACTCGCCTACTCGCTGAACGGATACCTGTCCTGATGACCACTGCACTCAATGCCATGCGCCGCACCGCCGACCTGAACGCCCTCGCCGACGGCGAGCCGCTGGACGTGGTCGTGATCGGCGGCGGCATCACCGGGGTCGGGATCGCCCTGGACGCCGCCTCGCGCGGCCTGCGGGTGGCGCTGGTGGAAAAGCACGATCTGGCGTTCGGCACCAGCCGCTGGAGTTCCAAACTGGTGCACGGTGGTCTGCGCTACCTGGCGACCGGCAACGTGGGGATCGCCCGGCGCAGTGCGGTCGAGCGCGGAATCCTGATGACCCACAACGCCCCTCATCTCGTGCACGCGATGCCGCAACTGGTCCCGTTGCTGCCGTCGATGAGTCACCCCAAGCGTGCGTTGGTGCGCGCGGGATTTCTTGCCGGTGACGGGTTGCGGATGCTCGCGGGAACCTCGTCATCGACCCTGCCCCGATCGCGCCGGGTGTCCGCGCAGCGGGTGGTGGAGATGGCGCCCACGGTGCGCCGTGACGGCCTCGACGGCGGTCTGCTGGCCTACGACGGGCAATTGATCGACGACGCCCGACTGGTCACCGCGGTTGCGCGCACCGCTGCTCAGCACGGCGCCCGGATCCTCACCTACGTCGCGGCATCCGAGGCCACCGGCACTTCGGTGCGGTTGACCGATCAGCGCACGGGGCAGTCGTTCGACGTCTCGGCCGGCGCGGTGATCAACGCCGCCGGGGTGTGGGCAGGTGAGATCGACGGTTCGTTGCGGTTGCGGCCCAGCCGCGGGACCCACCTCGTCTTCGATGCCAGCACCTTCGGCAATCCGACTGCGGCACTGACCATTCCGATTCCCGGTGAGCTCAACCGTTTCGTGTTCGCCATGCCCGAGCAACTGGGCCGCGTCTACCTCGGTATCACCGATGAGGCCGCCCCCGGTGCGATTCCCGATGTGCCGGAACCGTCCGGCGAGGAAATCGCCTTCCTGTTGGACACCGTGAACACCGCCCTGGGAACCGCGCTGCGCGACACCGACGTCGTCGGCGCCTACGCGGGGCTGCGGCCGCTGATCGACAGGGGTGAGGGTCGCACTGCCGACGTGTCACGCGAGCACGCCGTCATCGAATCGCCGTCCGGGATCATCAGCGTGATCGGCGGCAAGCTGACCGAATACCGCTTCATGGCTCAGGACGTCCTGGACAAGGCCGTCAGCCTGCGGCACCTGCAGGCCGGGAGCTGCCGGACCCGCAATCTGCCGCTGATCGGGGCGCCGTCCAACCCGGGATCGGGCGCGGGTTCGCGGGCCGAACTTCCGCCGTCGCTGGTGGCCCGCTATGGCGCCGAGGCGCCCAACGTCCTCGCCACCGCCACCTGCGAGCACCCGACCGCGCCGGTCGCCGAGGGCATCGACGTGACCCGCGCGGAATTCGAATATGCCGTCACCCATGAGTGCGCGCTCGATGCCGACGACATCCTCGATCGCCGGACCCGGATCGGCCTGGTGTCCCGCGATCGCGAGCGGGTTGTGGCCGCGGCGGCGGAGTTCCTCGCGGGCGTTGGCCAACCCGGACTCCCCGGCTAACCCGGTCTCCCCGGCTAACCCGGTCTCCCCGTGGTTC
>DASYJS010000267.1:0-26062 GCA_035996225.1 Mycobacterium sp.
CGGACTATGCGCCGGTGCTGTTCGACCCTGACGACGCCGACAGCGACCCGTCGCCGCCGCTGGGTAAGGCAACCGATTGGGTGCACGTCGAGCTGGATCTCGGCGATGGCCTGAAGCCCTACAGTCGCGACACCAACGTGATGCCGCAGTGGGCCGGCAGCTCGTGGTATGAGCTCCGCTACACCGATCCGCATAACTCAGAGCGGTTCTGCGCCAAGGAAAACGAGGCGTACTGGATGGGTCCCCGACCGGCCGAGCACGGTCCACAGGATCCGGGTGGCGTCGACTTGTACGTCGGGGGTGCCGAACACGCGGTACTGCACCTGCTGTATTCGAGGTTCTGGCACAAGGTCCTCTACGACCTGGGTTACATCAGTTCTCGGGAGCCATACCGCAGGCTGGTCAACCAGGGCTACATCCAGGCGTTCGCTTACACCGATGCCCGGGGGTCGTATGTCCCGGCAGACGAGGTGATCGAACGGGACAACGGATTCGTCTACCCGGGACCCGACGGTGAGGTCGAAGCCTTCCAGGAATTCGGCAAAATTGGTAAGAGCCTGAAGAATTCGATATCGCCCGACACGATCTGCGACGAATACGGTGCAGATACCCTGCGGGTGTACGAAATGTCGATGGGCCCGCTGGAGGCCTCCCGCCCCTGGGCAACCAAGGACGTCATCGGCGCGCACCGCTTTCTGCAGCGAGTGTGGCGGCTGGTGGTCGACGAAAGCACCGGTGGCATCCGGGTGGACGATGCGCGGGAGCAGCTGGACACCGCCACCCTGCGTGCGCTGCACCGCACCATCGCGGGTGTGGCGGAAGACTATGCGGCCCTGCGTAATAACACCGCGGCGGCCAAGCTGATCGAGTACACCAACCACCTCACCAAAGGGTATCGCGACGCGGTGCCCCGGGCAGCGGTCGAGCCACTGGTGCTGATGTTGGCACCGCTGGCCCCACATATGGCCGAGGAGCTGTGGTCGCGGTTGGGGCACACCACCTCGTTGGCGCACGGCCCGTTCCCGGAAGTCGATCCCACCTACCTCGTGGACGACACCGTCGAGTACCCGGTGCAGGTCAACGGCAAGGTGCGGGGACGGGTGGTGGTGGCCGCCGATGCCGATGACGACACGCTCAAGGCCGCCGCGCTCAATGACGAAAAGGTCCAGGCGTTCTTGGCCGGTGCCACCCCTCGCAAGGTGATCGTGGTCGCCGGCCGGCTGGTCAACCTGGTCGTGTGAAAGGCGGCTCCGAGCCGACTATGGCCGGCCCGGCCGCAGCACTACCTCGTGCAGGTGGCCATCGGGCGGGGTAGCCACCGCCTGGGCGACCGCCGCCGCGACGGTTTCCGGTCGCAAGAAGTTGGCGGCGTCGTACTCGCCGCCCTCGAACGCGACGAGTTCGCGCTGCATCTCGGTGTCGGTGCGACCCGGAAATATCGTGGTGACCCGCAGGCCCGGCTCTTCGGCGCGCAGCGAGTCGGCGAACGCGCGCAACGCGAACTTGCTGGCCGAATAGGAAGCCATACCCGGTGAAACGGCACGTCCCGCCCCAGAGTTGATGAACACCACCCGCCCGCGGGCGCTGCGCAGGGCCGGTAGCAGCTCCATCGTAAGAGCCACGGCCCCAAAGAGATTCACGTTGAAGGTGGCGCGCCATTCGTCAACGTGGGA
This sequence comes from Mycobacterium sp., assembly GCA_035996225.1. Taxonomy (GTDB): domain Bacteria; phylum Actinomycetota; class Actinomycetes; order Mycobacteriales; family Mycobacteriaceae; genus Mycobacterium. The sequence goes on from DASYJS010000267.1 coordinate 1,674, forward strand.
CTCGGCGACACGGCCCGGGACAGACACCCCAGCGTTGTGCACCAGCACGTCGAGCTCGTCCACGATTTCGCAGGCGGCCTCGATCTCGTCGATGTCGGTCAGGTCCAGCGGGAAGGTGGTGGCGCCGAGCCGCCCCGCGACGGCGTCAAGCCGGTCGGAGGGCCGACCGGCCAGCAGCAGCGTATGCGTCGGGGCCAGCGCTGCGGCGATGGCGGAACCGATACCGCCGCCAGCACCGGTGATGAGTGCAGTTGGCATGCGCTTCAGTTTACGGACGTCACCAATGCCGTTGGAAAACAGGTGCTTTCACGCGTGCTTACGTGCGGGGGATTCTCCTCCTGCGGGACCCGATACCGGTTCGCCCAAGGCCAGGCGTTCCAGTGGCGCCAGCGCTTTCGTCAGCATGTTCAGGTCGGATTCCGGGAGTTGGCTGAGCATCGCGGCCAGGGCGGCGCGCCGGTTGGCGAGCGACTCGGCATGAACGGCCCGGCCGCGCGGGGTGATGTCGACCAGCACTGCCCGCAGGTCGGACGGATCGCGAGAGCGCTTCACCAGCCCGATCTTCTCGAGGCGGCGGATTGCCACCGTCGTGGTGGGGGTCCGCACCCGTTCGTGTGCGGCCAGGTCCGTCATCCGGATGGGGCCTTGATCGAGCAGCGTGATCAGGATCGACAGCTGCGCCAATGTCAATTCGCCGGCGATCACCCCGCTCGGGTCGCCGCGGCGCAGTATCGAAAACAGTTTGGACAACGCGCGGTGCAAGCCTTCCGCAAGCTCGGTTACCTCGGGCGCGGTGGATTCGCTGTCCGCCATAAGTCGGCAGTCTAACCCGATATGGGTGTCGTACACGGTAGCTACAGCGACTATTTCTAGCCCATCAAAGCACTTGGGACAGGAACCGCTGCAGGCGCTCGGTCTTAGCGGCCTCGAAAATCTGCTCTGGCGGCCCGGATTCCACGACCTTGCCGCGGTCCATGAACACGACGGTGTCCGATGTCGACCGGGCGAAACCCATTTCATGCGTGACCACGATCATCGTCATGCCTCCGGCGCCGAGGTCGGCGATGAGCTGCAGAGCTCCCTTGACCATCTCCGGATCCAGCGCGGAGGTTGCCTCGTCGAAGAACATCACCTGAGGCGCCATGGCCAGCGCGCGGGCGATCGCAACTCGTTGTTGTTGGCCTCCGGACAACATTCCGGGGCGGGCACCGGCCTTGTGCTTCAGGCCAACTCGCTCCAGCTGAGTCAGCGCGAGCTCCTTGGCCGCGTCCGCGGACAGCCCGCGCAACTTGCGCGGCCCCAGCGCAACGTTCTTGAGGATGCTCAGATGCGGGAACAGGTTGTAATGCTGGAACACCATGCCGATGCGCTGGCGGAGCTCGTCGGGATCGTCGTCCAGCACCGACCGTCCGTCGAGCAGGATGTCGCCGCTATCGGGCTCGTGCAGGCGATTCAGGGCGCGCAGCAGCGTCGACTTACCGGAGCCCGACGGCCCGATTACGGCCACTGTTGTGCCGGCGGGGGCTTCGAAATTGACGCCGCGCAGCACCTTGTTCCCGCCGAGGGTTTTATGAATATCCCTGGCTTCCAACGATACTGACGCCCGCCCTACGGTGTCGGCGGTCATGTCATCCCCTGACCGAGGGTGGAGGTGACCATCGTGGCAGATTCGTCTGACTCGTCGGAGGGATTGCCACGGCGCAGCCTTGTGTCGATATAATTCACCAAATGCGTTAATGGAACAGTCAATAACAGGTAGAAGAGACCGGCGGCCACTAGCGGCGACAGGTTGCCAGTTTGCGCGTTGAGGTCGCGGCCCACCTGAAACAGCTCTCGCTGCTGGGCGACCAGGCCCAAGAAGTACACCAGCGCGGAGCCCTTCAACAACGCGATGAATTGATTAACCAGCGCCGGGAGCACCCGCCGGATGCCCTGCGGCACCACCACCAGCCGCATCGCGGCCGAATAACTGAACCCAAGCGCGCGCGATGCCTCCAGTTGGCCGGGGTCGACGCTCTGAATTCCCGAGCGCAGAATCTCGCCGATATAAGCGGCGGCCATCAACCCCAGCGCGGCGATGCCCAACGGATAGGGATTGTTGTTCGTCAGCCCGCCCACCAGCGGTCCGACACCCATCCCAATGATGAGGATGATCACCACTTCAGGAAGACCACGGAAGATATCGGTATAGACCCGCGCGGGCCAGCGCAGCCAGCGTGACTGCGACATCCCGGCCATTGCCAGCACCATGCCGAACACCAGCCCGATGACGACGGCGCTGTTGGTCAACATCAACGTGTTGGGCAGCCCCGTCATGAGCAAAGCGGGGATGGCCCGTTTGTACAGATCCCAGTCGAAAAATTGGTCGCGTAACTGCGCGAGTATGGATTTCGGGGCGGCCGGACCCACGGGTTTGTGGTGGTTGCCGGCCGCGATCGCGGCGAAGTCCGGCAGTTGTGGAGTCGGGGCGGCTTTCGACCCAGGCTTCCAGCCGGGCGGCAGGGGTCGCGGGACCCACTCGGAGTACAGCTTCGCCCAGGTGCCGTCCGCAATGGCAGCGTCCAGCCCGGAATTCAGGGCAGCGATCAGCGGCGGGTTGTCGTCGGCGACCGCGTAGGCGACGAAGTCGCCGGGGCTGAAGGCATTAGCGACAACCACCGCCGGATCACCAGGCCGCATCACGTTGGCCGCCAGTGCGGCCGGCGCGACCCAGGCGTCGATCTGGCGCGTCTTGAGGTTGGCGTAGACGGTGGCGAAGCCGGGATACTTCACCGGTTGCAGATGCAGGGTGTCGACGACGTAGGCCTCCTCGACGGTGCCCTGGACGACCCCGATCCGCTGTCCCGCGGCGAGGTCGCCGAAGTTCTTGATCGGCGAACCGGGGGGCACGATCAGCGCGTAGTAGCCGAAGTCGTAGCCATTGGTAAACCCGACGGTGCGGCGCCGGGCGGAGGTGGCTTTCACCGATGCCGAGCCGACATCGAAGCGCCGGGACGCCACCTGGGCCAGGAGCGCGGAGAAATCCGTGCTGGCAAAGCGGACTTGCAGGCCCAGCTTTTTCGCGATGGCAACCAGCAGCTGATTGTCGAAACCGGTGAAGGTGCCGGTGGCGTCGACGCAGATGGAGGGCGGGGCATCCGACAGGGTGCCGACGTTCAGGACGCCGGGCGTCCTCAGGCCTAACGCGTCGACGTTGATCGCGCTGAGCGGCTCGACGGTCGGCGTCGTGTTGTCGTCATCCTGGCCGACGCCGCTTATGGGGGTCAGATCTTTCGGCAACGCGGTCGCGCGCTCGGCGCCGCCGGGCGCGCATTGATTTTTATCGGCGAGCGCGGGTCCGGCGAACGCCAGGCTGCACACGATCAGAATTGTCGCGCCCAGTCCGAACAGCTTGGCTCCGCGCTTCGGGCTTTCGCACGGATTCATTACGGCCACGGTATCGAGCGAACGGCGACTCGGCGCGATGAGAGCGCTATTTAAAGCGCCATCGACGGCTCGCCGCGGACCGCATCGGACCCCGCCAGGACGCCAACAAGAGGGGCGGAGATAACTTGGCGAGCGTCGTCGGGTGCGGCGAAGACCCTGCGCCGGAACAGTTCGGCCAGCATGGTCTGCGCCATCACGTAGGAGCGGCCGACGCACGCAGCTCGTGCGGCTTCCGGGTCACGCCGCTGGATCGCCGACGTTTCGTCTTCGTAGTACGGCAGCATGTCGTCGCGGTTGTTCTGGTCGCTCATCCAGAACGCGTGGGGGATGAGATTCTGCGAGGCACGGATCGTGGCGTGCAGTCGCGGGCCCGCGTACTCGTCGTTGACGGTGCGTCGGTACTCCGCAGCGATTTCGGAGAAGACCCGGGAATCCTTCGCGGTGCGTAGCGCGCGCATCAAGGCGTCGAGCTGTCCCAGGATCCGCGGTGTGGGGTTGGTGGCTGCGCGCGCCGAGGCAATGCCGTTGAGCAAGCCGTCGAGTTCGTGATGCTCGAGGACGGTGGCTTCGTCGAACCGCTCGATGAATGCGCCCCGGTGATAGCGGGTCGACACGACGCCGTCGTGCTCGAGTTGGACCAGTGCCTCTTGAATCGGGACACGACTAACTCCCAAGCCAAGGGCAATCTCGTTGCGGTCGACCCGGTCGCCGCTACGCAGTTTGCCGGTCAGCACCAGGTTGAGGATGCGGTCGACAACCTGGTCCTTTTCTTTGACCCCATATTTCTTCGGCATCAGTCTCTTTCTGCCTGCTCCAGCGATCAGCGGTGCAAAGCTTCTCATGTATTCGCGCCGTCGTTAAGGTCTTTGGCAGATGAATTGAAGGCGAACCCGAATTAGACGGCCTACCGCTTGTCGCGCCACCGGCACAATGCCTCGGCCGCACTGAGGTCGTAGTCCGGACCATTGACTCCGATGGTCAGCAGCGTCACTCCCAAGGCGGTAAGGGCTTCGGCGTTGGCGATCAACCCGTCGATGCCTTCGCCGCGGCGAACACCGCTGTTGTCCTCCACACCGGCTGACCTCTCGATGGTGGACGGGTCTCGCCCGACGGCGGCGCAATGCTCTTCCAGCACGGCGGCTGCGGCCGGGTAGGTGTCGACGGTGGTGAAGCCGTGCCAGATGTCGCCGTATTCGGCGACCAGTCGCAGTGTCTTCCGCGGACCCTTTCCGCCGATCAGTATCGGGATGTCACGGGTCGGCGCGGGATTGAGCTTGGCCAGCCGCGACGTAATTCGGGGAAACGCGGCCGCCAAGTCGTCGAGACGGCTACCCGCAGTGCCGAATTCGTAGCCGTACTCGTCGTAGTCCTTTTCTTTCCAGCCCGATCCGATGCCCAGGATGAGCCGGCCCTCGGAAATGTGGTCGACGGTCCGCGCCATATCGGCCAGTAGCTCCGGATTGCGATAGGAGTTGCATGTCACCAGGGCGCCGAACTCGATACGCGATGTCTGCTCGGCCCAGGCCGCCAGCACGGTCCAGCATTCGAAATGCGCTCCGTCGGGATCGCCGTAGAGCGGGAAGAAGTGATCCCAGGTGAATGCGACGTCGACCCCGATGTCCTCGCAGCGGCGAACGGCGTCGCGGATGGGGCGGTAGTGGGGGGCGTGCTGCGGCTGCAGTTGCACACCGATTCGAACGGGACGGTCGGCTGAGGTCATGCGACCACCGTAGGAGCCGCAAACTCTCAGCGTGCGCCGAGTACCCCGCTCAGCAGGTCGATCAGGGCGCGAGGCTGGTCGCTTTGCACCGAATGGCCACTATTCTCGACGACATGGGTCTTGCGGAAATGCGTTGCGCGCGTGCCGAGTTCAGCCGCATCGTCGTCGGTGACGAAGGGCGAGGAGCCGCCGCGCACCAGCGTGACGGGTGCAGCCAACCCGTCGACGTCGTTCCACAGGTCGCCGAAGTCGGGCACGACGCGGATGGCGTCGTAGCGCCACGCCCAGTTGCCGTTGTCGAGGCGGCGCGAGTTGTGGAACACGCCCCTGCGCAGCGCCTTGACTTCGCGGTGCGGTGCCGCGGCGACCGTCAGGTCGAGGATGGCTTGGAAGCTGGGGAACTCCCGCTCGCCCTGGACCAGTGCCACCGTGCCCTGCTGCTCGGTGGTCAGCTCGGCATACCGGTGCAACGCCGACGGAGTGACGTCGACGAGAACGAGTTCGCGCACCAGGTCGGGTGCTATCGCGCCCACCCGGATCGCGGTCAACCCGCCCAACGACATGCCCACGATGAGCTCGGCATCCGGTGCGAGTTCGCGGAGCACGGGCGCGACGGCGTCGGCGTTGTTCCGAGGCGAGTAGTCACCGTCCTCACGCCAGCCCGAGTGGCCATGACCAGGCAAGTCCACCGACAGCGCCGGCTCACCGAGGCCCACGATGACCGTGTCCCAGGTGTGGGCGTTTTGGCCGCCGCCATGCAGAAACACGATCCGCGGGGGAGTGCGGCCAAAGCGCAGCGCGCTGATTCGGCCGCTTGCCGTGTCGGTCTCGACCCGCTCCACCTCAGGCAGCGGACCCGTGACACCGGCCTGCTCGGCGTTCTCGGACAGCAGCGAGAATTCGGACAGCCCGGCCAGTTCGTTTTCGGAGATCTCGGTCACGACCTTTGACACTAGAGGACATACCGGCGGCGAATGCCGTTGAATCGCTCCCACATCGCGGCGCTGCGTTCGGCCGCGCTCACCATGGCGGTGTCCGGCGGTAGCGCGCGCAAGACGTCGTCGTGTTTGACGACTTTGGTGTCCAGCACCGCGGGCTCGCCGTCCAGCATGTGGCGGTAGGTCAGGTTCCCGCGCGAAAAGCCCTGGGTGTCCATCCAGTTGTGGACATTCGGATCACGATGCGCCATGACCAGACGGATGCGCCCGTCGCCGTCGGTTTTCGTGCGGCTCGGCGTGTAGCTGACCGGCCGGTAGAGGTAGTCCATGCTGTTGAAGAAGACGCCCATATTGGTGAACATCCACAGTCCGTCATGGGCGTCGAATTCGACGATCAACGCCTCGTCGGATGCCAGTTCCCAATACATGTTGGCGGCGGCGCGGCCGCGCTTGCTGTCCGCGTGGGTCGCGTCGACTCCCGGAATGGTGGGAAACGTGTTCGGATGCTCGGCGTCCACGCCGCCGTAAGTGAACGGAAACTCCGGCCAGTCAGACATTAGGCCGATCACGAAATCGCCGGCCCATTCGACGGCCTCGACCATAGTCTCGGGTGTGGGCAGCGGTTTGGGGGTGGCCATGTCGACCCGTTCGATCCGCATTTGCGCCGGAAGCTCATCCCAACTGTCGAATCCCTGACGGATGAACAGCTTTCGCGATTGCGCGGTGGTGGGCAGCCGGTTGGGTCCACGCTCGGGCCCACCGATGTAGATCTCGAATTCACCGTCGTCGCCGACGCGCAGTTGACGGCCGAGCAGGTTGGCCTCCGGTGTGTCACCGAAGGGCTCGTGCAGAACTCCGAGTCCGGGTACGCGCGCGCCCTGGACGGTGACGTTGAAAAACCGTGCGGTGCCGCGGTTGCCGGACAGTCGGTAGATCGACTGCCCGTCGATCCAGGCTTGCTGGTAGGTGAAGTCGGCGCAGTCACCGCCCAGCTTGCGGGTCGGGCCGCAGAAGGTGTGCAGCACCGGATAGTGGGTGTCGCGGGTTTCGAGCGACAGATCGAAGGCCTGGCCGAGGTTCTGGGTGAGAAAGCGGAACGCGTCGACCCGCTGCGCCCCCGACGTGGCGTTGGCGTCTTTGAAGACCTGCTCACCCGCCCGCTGCAACTGCGCGCAGAAATCGGTCCACGCTGAGCGCAGCGCCGCGTCGTCAGCACCGTCGCCGAAAGCCATTGTCACGCACCCAATCTGTCCAGCATTGCCCCGACCACAGCGCAGGCACGCCGGGCGGATTCGAGACGGCCCTCCTGCTCGATTCGCGGCCCGATCAGCTCCAAGTCGAACCCATGCGAATAGCCACTCGCAAGAGTTTGGGCGACGAATCCTTCAATCGGGATCGTGCCGTCGCCGGGGACCGCCCGGGCCGGCAGCGCACGATCACCCAGTACGTAATCGCTGAGCTGGATCAGCTCGGTTCGCGGCAGGGCGCGCTGCACCATCGCCTCGAAATCGCCTTCCGCCCAACAGTGAAACACGTCGATGCAGACACCCAGCCCGCTCATCTCGGCCAGCGTTACGGTGTCGCGCAAGGTATGGGCGAGATGCATGTCGGCATAGAGGATGGAGGCGTTCTCGACCGCCAGCGCCACGCCGGCTTGCTTGGCGTGCGCCACGCAGGGCGCGATCATGGTGCAGAATCGGTCGGCGGCCTGTCCCCAGGTGAGGTTGTCCCGGCCGCCGGTGAGTAGGTAGACCATGCGCGCCCCCGCGCGGGCAGCGGCGTCGATCACCGGCAGCAGCGCATCGCGCGCGGCTTGCGGGTCGGTGGTCAGCCGGCCGCCGGCGAACAGATGGTAGATCGCATCCACGGTGTAGTCGTTACGCTGCAGCAGCTTTGGAAAATCGGGATCGAGCAGCTGGCTGTCCAGAATGCTCAACCGGGATATGCCCAGTGCCGCCCAGTGCTGTTCCAGCTCGACCAACGAGGCACCGTAGAAGGTGACGTTGTGCACGGAAAGACGTTTGTGGGCCGGCATCGATCAGGCGCGGTTCTCGATCGCGACACCGAATCGCTCACGGAAGGGTCGGAATTCCGCGTGCAGCGCATCGAGGTCTTCCCCGATGTCGATCAGCAATTGAGTGGAGTAGCGGAACTTGCCGTATCGGTCCCCGCGGTTGTCGGCCAGGTAGGTGCGCATCGCGGATTCGGCGTCGGGCGCGACCTCGCGGCCGCAGAACCGATAGTACCGCTGCACCGTCGAGACCGGATCGGCGATGAAGTCGGTGTAGCGGATATGCAGGATGCGCGGATCGTCCACGATCGGATTGTTCATCGTGTTGGCGATGCTGGTGCGAGTCATCTCGAGGTGCTTCTTTGCTTCGGCGTGCAGGTCGACCGGACCGACGATGCCGTCCATGATGTCAGCCATCATCATGGTGCGCGATGCCGCGACCTGCACCGGGTCGCGGTGCAGCCAGACCAGGGTGGCGTCGGGGTAAGTCTCGAACATTTCTTTGAGCCGGAATCCGTGAAAGCCCTTCAGTACCCAGTATTTTCGCGGCCGTTTGTATTGCACCTGTTGCAGCATGGCCTTGTGCAGCCGGTACTGGGCCGACGGGTCGGTGGCCAGACCGCCGACCAGCGACTGCATCGGCACCCGCCACCATGCCGTCGGGGTCATCACCCGGAAGTCAAATGCCCAGGTGCGTTCGTCTTCGGGTAAGCCGTTGCCGAGCATGTCGTTGTAGGGATGGCTGTGCAGCCATTTGGGCATTTTCCCGTTGATCTCGCGCCAGTCCGCGTCGGCCTGCTCGCGTCGAGGGTCGTCCGGGCCGGCCAGTCCCGGTGGCGGTGACGGGTACATCACTTCCCAGAAGCGCAGGGCCCGCGCATGCGGATCGACCGACATCAGCGCGTGCATCAGCGTTGTGCCGGAACGTGGTTCGCCGGTGACGAACATCGGCGCCTCGACTATTTCGTCGCCGATCGGGTAGCGGTGGCGGTCCTCGATGAATTCCAGGCGCGATGTCAGCAACCATCGGCACACTTGTGCCGCTTCGCGGGTTCCGTCGGCGTCCATACCGAGGGCGTTCAGATGGTCGGCGGCGACGGCGAAGCGCTCCGGCAACGTGGGGTCGCCGTAGTCGTGCAATCCTGTTTCTGCTTGTGCGGCGTGCAGTAACTCGGCGGGGTCCAATTGGGTGCTCACGACAGATCTCCGCACAGCTGCATCAGTTCATCCTCTGCCGCACGGACGTTCGCCGCCGAAGACTCGGCGTACTTCAGGCCGGCCATGGCACCGTAGTCGAGAATCTTGGGCACCCGCAGGCCCGCGTCCACATAGGTCTTGATGATCTTGGCGACCTCCCGGGGTGTCCCGTGCGGCACGACGGCCAGGAGCATTTCGGGCTGCACGTTGGCCAGGAACGCCATGATCCGCTCACGCGTGAGCACCGCGGGGTCGATGTCTTGGAACCCACGCCAACTCTCGCCCATCGGGTGGTCAAACCCGAAGCTGCGCAACGTCTCTGCCGAAACCTGCAGCAGAAACGCTTTGACCAGCGGCGCCTGCAGGATCTCGGCCAGGGCGTCTTCGTTCGCACCGATCAGGCATATCTGCATGAAGCCCGGCGTGATCGCGATCGGATCGCGGCCGGCACGCTCGGCGGATGTCCTTACGGCCGCGAGCATCTCGGCGTAATGCCCTGGGGTCCAGGCGCCGGCGGGCCACCACCCGTCAGCGTGGCGCCCGGCGATGTCGAGCATGCGCGGGCCGCTGGCGCCGATCCAGATCTGCGGCGGGTTCCCTCCGTACGGCTCGGTGTCCAAGCGCGCGTGATGCAGGGTGTAGAAGTGCCCCTCGAAGTCGACCGGCCCGTTGCTGTCCCACAGCAGGCGAATCACCGTCAGCGCTTCCTCGAAACGGCTGACCGGTCGTGAAAAGTCGAAGCCGTAAGGCAGGGTGTTCTCACTCTCGCCGCTGCCCAGGCCGAGGATGAAACGCCCCTTGGCGAGATGGTCGATCGTGAGCGCGGTCTGGGCGAGCAGGGAGGGGTGGCGCCGCACGGTGTCGACCACCGCGCTCACCAGCGGAACCCGCTCGGTCAGCACGGCGGCCGCGGCCGCTACCGACAGGCCGTCGAGATGGCGATGCGGCGACGGCGACGCGGTGGCGAGGTCGGTGAATTCGGGAGTCCAGATCGAGTCCGGCCAGAAGCTGACCATGTGATCGGGCAGCCAGATCGAGTGGTAGCGCCCGCCGTCGAGCTCAGCGAGGCGCGACAAGTCGAGGGGAAGGCTCGTTCGCAAGAACGCGGCGGGCTGAACTCTCATCAGTGATTCGCGGCCTGATTCGTCGATGGCGGGGTGCTCCGCGTAATGCTAAGCGACTGCACAGCACGAATGGCAGGTGTGTCGGCGAATTAAGTGTGCTGTCCTGGCTTCGACTGTGCGGCCATGGCGCGATTGTCGGGAAATTTCAACCATCAGCGCACACCGGAAACCGTCAGCGCACACAAAACGACTGTGGGGCCAAGCCGCACAATGCGACCTCACCCCACAGTCGATGACTTGCGGTACTAACCCTCGGCGATGAACTGTTCGAGCTGGGTGCGCGCGATATCGTCGGCCAGCTGCTTCGGCGGGCTCTTCATCAGGTAGGCCGAAGCGGCGGCCACCGGGCCGCCGATGCCGCGGTCCTTGGCGATCTTCGCCGCCCGCACCGCATCGATGATGACGCCGGCGGAGTTCGGCGAGTCCCAGACCTCGAGCTTGTACTCCAGGTTCAGCGGCACGTCACCGAACGCGCGGCCTTCCAGCCGGACGTAGGCCCACTTGCGATCGTCGAGCCAGCCCACGTGATCGGACGGGCCGATGTGCACGTCCTTGGTCTTGAATTCTTTCTGCAGGTTGCTGGTGACGGCCTGGGTCTTGGAGATCTTCTTCGACTCCAGCCGCGACCGCTCGAGCATGTTGAGGAAGTCCATGTTGCCGCCGACGTTGAGCTGCATGGTGCGGTCCAGCTGCACACCGCGGTCCTCGAACAGCTTGGCCATCACGCGGTGGGTGATCGTTGCGCCCACCTGGCTCTTGATGTCGTCGCCGACGATCGGAACGCCGGCGTCGGTGAACTTCTTGGCCCACACCGGGTCCGAGGCGATGAACACCGGCAGCGCGTTGACGAACGCCACGCCGGCATCGATCGCGCACTGCGCGTAGAACTTGTCGGCTTCTTCGGAGCCCACCGGCAGGTAGGACACCAACACGTCGACCCTGGCGTCCTTGAGCGCCTTGACGACGTCGACAGCCTCGAGATCAGAAATCTCAATGGTCTCGGAGTAATACTTGCCGATGCCGTCCAGCGTCGGTCCGCGCTGCACGGTCACGTTGGTCGGCGGCACGTCGGCGATCTTGATGGTGTTGTTCTCCGAGGCGAAGATCGCCTCCGACAGGTCAAAGCCGACCTTCTTGGCGTCCACGTCGAACGCGGCCACGAATTTCACGTCGCGGACGTGGTACTGGCCGAACTTCACGTGCATCAGGCCGGGCACGTTGCTGTTCTCGTCGGCGTCGTAGTAGTACTGCACGCCCTGAACCAGCGAGGACGCGCAGTTACCGACGCCGACAATGGCGACCCGTACCTCGGTCGAGGCCTCTGGCGCGTTGTGCTCACTCATCGGGCGTTCTCCTAACCTCAATAACCTATTTTTCGATGTCTGGTGACTGTTTTTAGTGCGGGTTCGTGCGAGGGGTCTATATCTGTTCGGTGAGGCCGGGCGCCGCCCGTTCGGCGGCGATGAGCTCGTTGAGCCACTTCACTTCACGCTCACTGGACTCGAGCCCGAGTTGATGGAGCTGACGCGTGTAGCGGTCGAGTGAATTGCTGGCCCGTGCCACGGCGTCGCGCAGACCTTCGCGGCGTTCCTCGACCTGACGGCGGCGGCCCTCGAGGATCCGCATCCGCGCCTCCGCCGGAGTGCGATTGAAAAACGCCAGGTGTACCCCGAAGCCGTCGTCGGTGTAGTTGTGCGGACCGGTGTCGGCCACCAGCTCGCCGAAACGCTGACGACCCTTCTCGGTCAGCTCGTAGACCCGACGGGCCCGCCGGACGGGAGTACCGGCCGGCGCGGCGTTCTCGGCGATCAACCCATCCGCCTGCATGCGCCGCAGCGCCGGGTAGAGCGAACCGTACGAAAATGCGCGAAACGCGCCGAGTAGGCCGGTCAGCCGCTTGCGCAATTCGTAGCCATGCATCGGTGATTCGATCAGGAGACCCAGGATGGCGAGCTCCAGCATCGATTCACCTCCTTTGCTCGGCTGGTTACGATGGTTCGACGCCTCGCGTAACTGTATCGTCTCGATATATTCGTCACAACACCACCGGATGTCGGCGCGCTATTACTCCGCACGGCTGAACAGGGCTTTAGCCGAGCGGTAAACCGTCTACCTGGTCTTTTAAGAAGGCAAATTCAACCGCTTGATGGAGCCGTCACCGGCGAAGGCGATCGAGCCGCCGCCGTAGTCGCCGGAGACGTACAACGACAGCGTCAACGCGCCGGGCTTGGTCGGATCGGCGGCCGGCTCGACGATCAGGTACATGGTTTTGACGTCGGACGGCTTTATATGCAGGGTCTGCGGCGCTCCCCGCATGATGCCGACCGTGGCCGTGACGTCGAACTGGCTCAGGTCAACCGCGACCGGCCCGTCGGCGGAGCTTTTGGCGGAGCCGGTCGGATCGCCCCAGCCGCCGCGGTAGTCGTAGGTCAGCACCCGGCGGTCGTCGGAGGGGTCCGGGCGGTCGAACACCGCATAGGTCGGGTAGATCACCAGCCGGTAGCCCACGGCGTTTCCGAACCGCTTGCGCGTCTGTTCCATCAGCCCGGTGAGGCCGCCGAGCGAATGCAGCTGCGTCGGCGGGGTCAGCACCACAGCGGCCACACCGTCGGGCTTGGCGCCGGGGTCGCTAGTGAAGTCCAGCGGCGAGCTGGTGTTCCCGTACAGGCCCCAGCCGAGGCCCATGCCGAATAGCACCGACACCACCAACGCGGCGATCGCGATGCCTCGCCCGCCAACTCTCGGCAGTCCCTTCGGCCTTGACGCGCGCAGCCGCGCCGGCGTGTTGTCGCCCTGCAGATCTGACACCAGGACCTTGAGGTCACCCAGTGTCACGGCATTGGTTGCCTTGCTGATCCGCTCGCGATGTTCCTCGCCGGACAGCTCGCCATCGCTCAGCGCGTTGTCGAGCACTGCACAGGTCTCTTGCCGGTCAGTGTCTTTGGCCCGGGTCGCGGTTGTCACACCGCCGCCGAGTGGTGCGCCCAGCCATTTCGCCATGGGGACGATCGTAGAAGTCACCTGCTGTTCCCGCGGCGCGGCAGTGCCGACAGCCTTGGTTGCGTATCGGCGGTGCCGATGGCGACGTACTCTGGTCAACGTGCGACTGCAGCGACAGGTGGTGGACTACGCGCTTCGGCGGCGCTCACTGCTGGCCGAGGTGTACTCGGGCCGCACGGGTGTGTCCGAGGTATGTGATGCGAACCCCTACTTGCTGCGCGCCGCGAAGTTTCACGGCAAAACCAGCCAGGTGATGTGCCCGATCTGCCGCAAGGAGCAGCTCACGCTGGTGTCGTGGGTGTTCGGCGATCATCTGGGTGCGGTATCGGGTTCGGCCCGCACGGCGGAAGAGCTGGTCTTGTTGGCGACCCGGTTCGACGAATTCTCGGTCCACGTGGTCGAGGTGTGCCGAACCTGCAGCTGGAATCACCTAGTCAAGTCGTATGTGCTCGGCGCGGAACGCCCGCCCAAGGGGACCCGCCGCCCGCGGACGGCACGCAACGGCGCCCGCACGGCCATTGAATAACGAAGGGCGCCACGATCAGTCGTCCGATGACCCCAGCGGATCCGCGACTGAGCGTATGGGCAAGGATCCCAATGCCGATCGTCCGGACGATTCCGACCGTCCGGCGCACCGCGGCGATGGTGGGACCCGTCGCCGGATTCCGCCCGACGACCGGCTAACGACGATCATGCCTCCGGTCGTCGACGACCGGTCGCCTCGACGGTCCGACTCCATCGACGAGGTCAAAGCCGCGTTGGACGGCCCTTCGTCCAAGCCCCCGCCCCGGGACGTGATCGAGGAGGTGAAGGCCGCGCTCGACGGCCGGTCGACTGCCTCGCCGCGGCGTGACCGCCCGCTCTCGGGTCGCCCTCCGGAAGGTCCTCCGCCTCCACCGCGACGGCCCGGCGGCCCCGGCGGCCCCGATGGTCCCGATGGGCCAAGCCACCGAGCCCCCGGGTCGGGGGTGGACTGGAGCTGGGTCGAGCAGATCAACTGGCGGTGGGTCCGGCGCGGGGCCTACCTCGCCGCGGCGGTACTGGTGCTGTTGCCGATTGTGACCTTCACGATGGCGTATTTCATCGTCGACATTCCCAAGCCGGGCAACATCCGCACCAACCAGGTTTCGACCATCCTGGCCAGCGACGGCTCGGAGATCGCGAAAATTGTTCCCCCCGAAGGCAATCGGGTCGACGTAAACATCAACCAAGTGCCCGTGCACGTTCGCCAGGCCGTCATCGCGGCCGAAGACCGCAACTTCTATTCGAACCCGGGATTTGACTTCGCCGGCTTCGCGCGGGCGGTGCAGAACAACCTGTTCGGCAACGGCGATCTGCAGGGCGGGTCGACGATCACACAGCAATACGTGAAGAACGCGCTCGTCGGCTCCGCGCAGCACGGGTTCGCCGGCCTGATGCGTAAGGCCAAGGAACTCGTCATCGCCACCAAGATGTCGGGGGAGTGGTCCAAAGATGAGGTGCTGCAGGCCTATTTGAACATCATCTACTTCGGGCGCGGCGCCTACGGGATTTCGGCGGCGTCCAAGGCCTATTTCGACAAGCCCGTCGAGCAGCTGAGCGTCTCCGAGGGAGCCCTGTTGGCGGCGCTGATTCGCCGGCCGTCCTCGCTTGACCCGGCCGTGGATCCCAAGGGTGCTGAGGCTCGCTGGAACTGGGTTCTCGACGGCATGGTGGAAACGAAAGCCCTGTCGTCGCGTGATCGCGCGGGACAGGTGTTTCCACAGACGGTGCCCCCCGATCAGGCCCGCACCCAGAACCAGACCACCGGCCCGGGCGGCCTGATCGAACGTCAGGTCACCAAAGAGCTGATGGAGCTGTTCAACATTGACGAACAGACCCTGAACACCCAGGGCCTGCAGATCACCACCACGATCGATCCGAAGGCCCAGCAGGCTGCGGAAAAGGCGATATCGAAATACCTTGACGGGCAAGACCCCGACATGCGCTCGGCCGTGGTGTCCATCGACCCGCACAACGGCGCCATCCGCGCCTACTACGGCGGGCCTGACGCCAACGGTTACGACTTCGCTCAGGCAGGGCTGCAGACCGGATCGTCGTTCAAGGTGTTCGCGTTGATTGCCGCCCTCGAGCAGAACATCGGCTTGGGCTACCAGGTCGACAGCTCGCCGCTCACGGCCGACGGCATCAAGATCACGAACGTCGACGGCGAGAACTGTGGCACCTGCAATATCGCCGAGGCGCTCAAGATGTCGCTGAACACGGCCTACTACCGGCTGATGCTCAAACTCAAGAACGGACCCCAGGCCGTCGCCGACGCCGCATTCCAGGCCGGCATCGCCAAGAGCTTCCCCGGCGTTGCCCACACGCTGTCCGAGGACGGCAAGGGCGGCCCACCCAATAACGGGATTGTGCTGGGCCAGTATCAAACTCGACCGATCGACATGGCCTCGGCGTATGCCACGTTGGCCGCTTCCGGTGTCTACCACCCGCCACATCTGGTGCAAAAGGTCGTCAACGCCGATGGCCAAACGCTTTTCGACGCCGGAACCTCGGACAGAGGCGCTGACCAACGCATCGACAGGGCGGTCGCGGACAACACCACCGCCGCCATGCAACCGATCGCAGGTTATTCGCGTGGCCACAACTTGGCGGGCGGCCGGGCGTCGGCAGCCAAGACCGGCACGGCGCAGCTGGGCGACACCCAAGCCAACAAGGACGCCTGGATGGTCGGATACACCCCGTCCTTGTCGACAGCGGTGTGGGTGGGAACCGTCCAGGACAATGTGCCGCTGGTAACTGCTTCGGGCACAGAGGTTTACGGCTCGGGGCTGCCGTCGGATATCTGGAAGTCGACGATGGACGGCGCGCTGAAGGGCACTTCCAACGAGACCTTCCCCAAGCCGACCGAGATCGGTGGCTACGCGGGTGTACCCGTGGCGCCCCCGCCTCCGCCGCCGTCGGAGACCGTCATCCAGCCCTCGATCGAGGTAGCACCGGGCATCACCATCCCGGTCGGACCGCCCACGACGATCACCGCGGCACCGCCGCCCCCGCCCGGCGCGCCGGGCGTCCCACCGGGTGGCCCCCAAGCCCCGCCATTCGGCCAACCGCCACCGTGACCGGCGCTCAGCAGGAGAGCGCCACCATTTCACCGCGGCCGCTGGCGGACGATCTGCGGAGCGCCGGCAACCGCGATTGCCCCAGCCACACCGACTCTTTGGGCGCCGCCCTAGCCGATGTCATTGGCGGACCGGTGGGCCGGCACGCGCTGATTGGCCGAGCCCGGTTGATGACGCCGCTGCGGGTGATGTTTCTGATCGCCCTGGTGTTCATGGCGCTGGGCTGGTCGACGAAGGCGGCGTGCCTGCAGAGTAGCGGCACCGGGACGGGAGATCTGCGCGTCGCCAACTGGGATAACCAGCGCGCCTATTACGAGTTGTGCTATTCGGATACGGTCCCGCTGTACGGGGCGGAGTTGTTGAACAAGGGCATGTTTCCGTACAAGTCGAGCTGGGTTGAAACCGACGCCAACAACACACCGCAGATTCGCTACGACGGCAAGCCCGCGGTGCGCTACATGGAATATCCGGTGCTGACCGGGCTCTATCAGTACGTGTCGATGGCGTTGGCCAAGACCTACACGGCGATGAGCAAGCTTGCCCCACTTCCGGTGATCGCCGAAGTGGTGGTGTTTTTCGACGTTGCCGCCTTCGGGCTGGCGCTGGCCTGGTTGGCGACCGTATGGGCAACCGCAGGCCTGGCGGGGCGCCGAGTATGGGATGCAGCGTTGGTGGCCGCCTCGCCGCTGCTGATCTTTCAGATATTCACCAACTTCGATGCGCTCGCAACGGGATTCGCGATGGCCGGACTGCTGGCCTGGGCGCGGCGTAAACCGGTGCTGGCCGGTGTGCTGATCGGGTTGGGCGCAGCGGCCAAGCTGTATCCGCTGTTGTTCCTGGGCCCGATGCTGGTGCTGAGCATTCGGACCGGGCGCCGTGGTGCGCTGGCCCGCACGGCGGGGGCTGCCGCGGTGACCTGGCTGTTGGTGAATCTTCCTGTCTTGGTGACCCATCCGCGCGGCTGGTCGGAGTTCTTCCGCTTCAACGCCCGCCGCGGCGACGACATGGACTCGGTGTACAACGTCATCAAGTCGTTCACCGGCTGGCGCGGTCTCGATCCGAAGCTGGGCTTCTGGGAGCCGCCCCCAGTGCTCAACGCCGTGGTCCTGGTGTTGTTCGTAGCATGTTGTGCGGCAATCACTTACATCGCGCTCACCGCGCCGCAGCGGCCACGGGTGGCGCAGCTGTTGTTCCTGGTCGTCGCGGCGTTCCTGTTGACCAACAAAGTATGGAGCCCGCAGTTCTCGCTGTGGTTGGTACCGCTGGCGGTGCTGGCCCTGCCGCATCGCCGGGTGCTGCTGGCGTGGATGACGATCGATGCGCTGGTGTGGGTGCCGCGGATGTACGTCCTGTACGGCAACCCGAATCGTTCACTGCCGGAGCAGTTTTTCACCACTACGGTGTTGCTGCGTGACATCGCCGTCGTCGCTTTGTGCGCGCTGATGATCCGTCAGATCTACCGGCCCGACGAAGATCTGGTGCGCTGGGGCGGACGCGTTGACGATCCGGTGGGTGGGCCTTTCGACCGCGCCCCCGATGCGCCGCCCGGCTGGCTCCCGGACTGGCTGCGGCCGGCCCGGTCGCGGCGGTCGGTCACACGCGCGGCGCCGCTCGACACCGACGCCGAACTCGAAACAGCAACCGGTCAAAGGCAGGCGTGATGCTGGTCGCGATCCCGTTGTTCCCGCGCTTCACCGCACTCGACGCCGTCGGGCCCTACGAAGTGTTGCAACGCATTCCGTCGATCGACGTGACGTTCGTCGGGCACCGCCGGGGTGAGGTGCGCACGGAGAACGGGATGCTCGGCGTCGCCTGCGACGCCTGCTTCGACGAAGTCGGCGCGCCAGATGTGGTGGTGGTGCCCGGTGGCATCGGAACCCGCCAGCTGATTCACGACGAACCCATCCGCGCCTGGCTGCAGTCGGTGCACCCGACGACCACCTTCACCACCTCGGTGTGTACGGGCGCACTGTTGCTCGCCGCTGCGGGATTGCTCGACGGGCTGACCGCGACCACGCATTGGCGGGCCGCCGATCTGCTTGACGAGTTGGGTGCACGCTACGTGTCCGATCGGGTGGTCGAGCACCTACCGCAGCGCATCATCACCGCCGCGGGGGTGTCCAGCGGCATCGACATGGCCTTGCGGCTGGCCGAGCTCCTCGTCGACCGAGAGGCCGCGCAGGCCGCCCAGCTGCTCATCGAATACGACCCGCAGCCGCCGTTCGACTCCGGTGCGCTTGCCAAGGCCGACGAGGCGACCAAGACCCGGGCCGAGGAATACCTGCACCAGCGGCAGTAGCCGGGCAGCGGGACTGCTATTCGCCAGCGGCCGAAAGTGCGTCCATGAGTGCGTCGACGTTGAGCTGGGGTTGGATTGCGGCGGTTCCCGCCAGGCCCGGTGAGCTGCCTGCGACGCCTGCCGCGGGTACCGCACCCAATGCGCTGGACGCGACGGGGAAGACGTAAGGGGTGGCGGTGACGGGGCCGGTGATGACGGCGCCGGCGTTGATGGCGGTGACGAGGCCGGTGCTGGCGTTGATGGTGACCTCGGCGGCGGCGCCGCTGGCGGTGACGGCGCCGCTTGAAATTGTGAACGCGCCACTGCTTCCTGCGAAGGGAGGGTTCACGGTAATGGTGCCGCTCAGGATCGTGACGCCAGTGAAGTAGCCGGTGTACCCAGCTGGCTGACCGGCGAGTTGTCCGTTGAACAACCATGTGGCGTCGGTGTCGAGTGTGAACCCGGCACCAAAGCTGGCGGTGACGGGGTTGCCGGGGGTGACGGTGAAGGTCACGCCGGGCTCGATGGTGGCGCCGCCGGGTGCGATGTTGGCGGTGCTGCCGGGCGGCAGGGGCGGGTCGATGAGATTGGCCTGCTGAGTGGCGAGGCTTTGCGTCATCTGCGTCAGGGATTGGGTGCGGGCGGTGGTGGTGTCGGCGGCGGTTTGGGCCACCGAGCGCGCTTGGGCGTCCTGGCCGGACTGGTTGGTGGTTTGCGGCGGTTCGTCAAACGGAGTCATAGTGCTCGCGGTCGCCGAATCGACCGCGTAGCCGTACATGGCGGCGGCGTCTTGGACCCACATCTGCATGTACTGGGCTTCGGTGGCCGCGATCGCTGCGGTGTTCTGCCCGAAGAAGTTGGTGGCGATCAGCGCCATCAGCTGCGCGCGGTTGGCTGCGATCACCGGCGGGGGCACCGTCATGGCGAACGCGGCCTCATAGGCCGTGGCCGCGCCATAGGCCTGCGCGGCCGTGACTCCGGCTTGGGCGGCCGCGGCCTGCAGCCACGCCACATACGGTGCGGCTGCGCCTGACATTGCCATCGACGACGGCCCGAACCAGGAAAGGCCGGTCAGGTCGGAGATTTGTGAGAAGTAGCCCGCGGCAGAGGATTCCAGCTCAGCGGCCACTTCATTCCAGGCCGCCGCGGCGGCCAGCAGCGGCCCCGATCCCGGGCCGGCATACATCAACCCCGAGTTGACTTCCGGGGACAGCAACCCGAAATCCATGGCATCTTGCTTTCGTCGCAACATGTGGCCAGCGCGGTTGCCGACCAGCATTTGCTGAAGCGACGATACCTACATTCGGGACGGACTACTGCACTTTTTGCCCGCATCGGCGAAGGACTACTGCATTCGCCCAGTAGCTGCATGGATTTCGCCGCTCAGCCGGTCGTCCGGTACCCTGGGGCGGTTGCCGACGCAGGCGACCCTCCTGCCGCGGAACGACCGTGGCCGACCAGACCAGAGGAGGTGGTGAGGTTTCATGCGTCCATACGAAATCATGGTCATTCTCGACCCCACACTTGACGAGCGCACTGTTGCTCCGTCCCTGGAGACGTTCCTCAACGTCGTCCGCAAGGATGGCGGGACCGTCGACAAGGTGGACATCTGGGGTAAGCGCCGGCTGGCCTACGAGATCGCCAAGCACGCCGAAGGCATCTACGTGGTTGTCGACCTCAAGGCGGAACCGGCAACGGTGTCCGAGCTCGACCGTCAGCTGAGCCTCAATGAGTCGGTGTTGCGCACCAAGGTGATGCGCACCGACAAGCACTGAACCGGTTAGCGTGCGCGCTCCCCGCCGTCGGTGCGTTTGCGTAGGCTCAGCGAAAACACGCTCATGACCGTTCACCGTCCCCGGGCGGACTCAGGAGGAAATTGTGGCTGGTGACACCACTATCACCGTTGTCGGAAACCTGACTGCCGACCCTGAACTGCGGTTCACGCCGTCGGGTGCCGCGGTCGCGAATTTCACCGTGGCGTCGACACCCCGGATCTTTGACCGCCAGAGTTCGGAATGGAAAGACGGTGACGCGCTGTTCTTGCGGTGCAACATCTGGCGCGAGGCTGCGGAGAACGTCGCGGAAAGCCTCACCCGGGGGTCACGGGTGATCGTCACCGGTCGGCTCAAGCAGCGCTCTTTCGAGACCCGCGAAGGTGAGAAGCGCACCGTCTTCGAGGTCGAGGTCGACGAGATCGGGCCCTCGCTCCGGTACGCCACCGCCAAAGTCAACAAGGCCAGCCGCAGTGGCAGCGGCGGCGGTGGTGGTGGGTTCGGAGGAAGCGGCGGATCCCGCCAGGCGCCGGCCGCGCAGCCAAGCAGCGCGCCGGCGGACGACCCGTGGGGCAGTGCCCCGGCGTCGGGCTCCTTCGCCGGCGGCGACGAAGAACCGCCGTTCTGACTTCGACCACTTCACTGCACACAAGACCATTAGCAAACGGAAAGAAAGAAACACATGCCCAAGTCCACGAAACGGCGCCCGGCTCCGGAAAAGCCGATCAAGACACGGAAATGCATCTTCTGCTCGAAGAAGGGGCAACCGATCAACTATAAGGACACCACGATGCTGCGCACCTACATCAGCGAGCGCGGCAAGATTCGGGCACGTCGTGTCACCGGCAACTGCGTGCAGCACCAACGCGACATCGCGATCGCCGTCAAGAACGCCCGCGAGGTAGCCCTGCTGCCCTTCACCTCCTCGGCTCGATAGCCGCCGAACGTCCAACTGAAAGCACCAAAAACGATGAAGCTGATTCTGACGGGTGACGTCGACCATCTCGGTACCGTCGGCGAGACTGTCGAGGTCAAGGACGGGTACGGCCGTAACTTCCTCCTTCCGCGTGGCCTGGCCATCGTCGCTTCGCGCGGCGCACAGAAGCAGGCCGATGACATCCGACGGGCCCGCGAAACCAAGGTCGTGCGCGATCTGGGGCACGCCAACGAGATCAAGACGGCGATCCAGGCGCTGGGTCCGGTGTCGCTGCCGGTGAAGACGGCGGCCGATTCCGGGAAGTTGTTCGGCTCGGTCACCGCCGGTGATGTCGCCGCGGCGATCAAGAAGGCCGGCGGCCCGAATCTCGACAAGCGCATTATTCGGTTGCCCAAAGCGCATATCAAGGCTATCGGCACCCATTCGGTCGAGGTGCATCTGCACCCCGAGATCAATGTCGACGTTGCGCTCAACGTCGTCGCGGATAGCTAACTCAGCACTGTTTGTTCGCATCCGGCGGCTGCGGTAAATCGGCGGCCGCCGGATTTTGTCGTGCCGTTAGCGCGCCACCAGCGTCTGTGGAGGGCGGGCACTTACCTCGGCTGGCGAACTATTTCAGCGGGGTCGCCGAGGGGGTCCCTTAACCGCCTCGTAACTCAGCGAAAATGTGGCCGAAAGCCAACACGCCCGGCGCAGTAACCTGCGCCGACACGCCGAAGAGATTCTTCTCCACACGAATCCACTGGTCTTGTACGACCCTTATCTGCAGGGATGTCGCAGCGCCGCGTTTTAATCCACAGGTTCTCCACAACCCACTCAACACAGGTGTCGAAGGATATGCACACACGATGCACAGCCTTATGAACAGCGGCCCTTTCAAGTGCTGCCCAGCAACGCTTACGGTCTTCCCGGCGCGTGGCTTTGCGCGCGCTTGTCTCGTGGGTGTGAGTGCCCTGGCCGACGCTGTTCAGCGTCGGCTATCGAATGTATGTTCGTATCATGGTGCAGAGGGAGGTGAGAGCCCGTGGCGGTCGTCGATGACGTAACGGCTGGCATGGCCGCTTCGCCGCCCAGCGAGGAGTTCAGCCGTCAACCACCGCAGGATATGGCTGCCGAGCAGTCGGTGCTGGGCGGGATGCTGCTGAGCAAGGACGCCATTGCCGATGTCCTCGAACGGCTGCGGCCCGGCGACTTCTATCGCCCGGCACACCAGAACGTCTACGACGCGATCCTGGACCTGTACGGGCGCGGAGAGCCCGCCGATGCGGTGACGGTGGCGGCCGAGCTGGACCGCCGCGGGATGCTGCGCAGGATCGGTGGAGCACCGTATCTGCACACCCTGATCTCCACGGTGCCGACCGCCGCGAACGCGGGCTACTACGCGACCATCGTGGCCGAGAAGGCGCTGCTGCGCCGGCTCGTGGAGGCCGGAACGCGGGTCGTGCAATACGGCTACGCCGGCGCCGAGGGTGCCGACGTAGCCGAGATCGTCGACCGGGCGCAGGCGGAGATCTACGACGTCGCGGAGCGCCGCACGACGGAGGACTTCGTTGCGCTCGAGGACCTGCTGCAGCCGACGATGGACGAGATCGACGCGATCGCCTCCAATGGCGGCGTCTCGCGCGGCGTGCCCACCGGCTTCACCGAACTCGACGAGGTGACCAACGGGCTGCATCCGGGACAGATGATCATCGTGGCGGCCCGTCCTGGCGTGGGCAAGGCGCTCGCGTTGGATACACCGCTGCCCACGCCGGCCGGTTGGACGACGATGGGTGACGTCGCGGTTGGTGACGAGTTGCTTGGCGCCGACGGGCAGCCGACGCGGGTCGTGGCTGCCACCGACGTGATGCTGGGACGGCCGTGCTACCAGGTGGAGTTCTCTGACGGGACAGTGATCGTCGCCGATGCGGCACACCAGTGGTTGACCGAAACACGCGCGTCCCGCAAGTCAGCGCAAGCTGCGGCGGCGGGTTACGACCGCTCCAAGAATCAGCGCACGTTTGCGGCGGTGCGGACGACGGTCGAGATCGCAGGAAGTCTGCGCTGCGACACGCTAGACCGGAGACTGAACCACAGCGTGGTCAATGCGCGTGCACTTGACCTACCGGATCGCGAATTGTTGGTCCCCGCATACACTCTCGGCGCCTGGCTGGGGGATGGCACGAGTGCCGCAGCCCAGATCACCGCGGCCGATCCAGAAATAGTCATGCGGATCGAAGCGGACGGTTTCGTAGCAGTTCCATCGATCTCCGCTCGATACCGATATCAGCTGAGGCTGCCGGCTGATGCCGAGCCGGCTTCCCGCCAGTGCGTGGTATGCGGCAAGTCGTTTATTCCTCAGACCAGTCAGGTGCGGACCTGTGGACGCTCGTGTGGTGGCCGGGCACGGTTTGTCTCTGCTCCGGTGTCGAGTCCAGCCTGCGTTCGCTGCGCGGCACCGTCGTCAGGGCTGCGGTTGTGTCAGAACTGCCATACCGCTGTGGGGACATTGCAGGCGCGACTGCGAACACTCGGAGTACTTGGCAACAAGCACATCCCGACGGAACATCTCCGCGGGTCGGAGACACAGCGGCGCGCTCTGCTCGCCGGCTTGCTCGACACTGACGGAACAGTGACCCGGGGCGGGGCGGTCCAATTTTCCGTCACTAACCGTCGGCTAGCCTGTGATGTCGCCGAGCTAGTCGTCAGCCTGGGCTATCGCTGCGAAACCTCGACGAACCGCGTGCCAGGCCGCCAGGAGTCGTCCAGCATCGCCTACACCCTGACCTTCTCCACGGACGACACGGTGTTCGCATTGCAGCGAAAGGCTATCGCGCACAAGGAGCGTCGGGCCGCGACTGGCACCGAGCGCTCTGGATCGCGCTTCATCGTGGACGTCCGCCGGA
>DASYJS010000268.1:0-21126 GCA_035996225.1 Mycobacterium sp.
ATCTAGCGTGACGATCGGCGGGAAGGGCGAAGGAACGCTCGGCGAGAAGAGGGGCGCGGGTTAGGCGGGGACCAACTCGACGCCGCTGAGCACCACTGCGTTGTCGCGCGAAGGCGCGACAACGCTGGCCAGGAAACGGCCATCTTCCTTCCACACGTTGACTTGCAACGTCTCACCCGGATACGCGACACCGGCAAAGCGCGCGCCGTAAGCGGCCACAGCTGTCGCGTCGCCGTCCAGCAGCGCGTCGACGATCGCCTTACACGTCATGCCGTAGGTGCACAGGCCATGCAGGATCGGCTTGGAAAAGCCTGCGGCAGCAGCGAATTCGGGATCCGAATGCAATGGATTTCGATCGCCACACAGCCGGTACAGCAGCGCCTGTTGCGGCAGGATCGACACGTCGACCTCGAGGTCCGGAGCCCGATCGGACGCACCGTCCGACGATGACGGCCCGCGCTCGCCGCCGAATCCGCCTTCACCGCGGGCGAAGATCGACCGCCGCTGCGTCCACAGCAGGGTGCCGTCCGGCGCGGTCGCCGTCGTCTCGCTCCAGATCACCGCGGCCTTGCCCTTGTCCCAGATATCGGTGAACCGGGTGACGGCGGTGGCGGAACCCGACGGCGGTAGCGGCCCGGGCACTTCGATCCGTTCACTGGCGTGTAGCACCTTGCTCAGCTCGATGTCGATACCGGGGAACTGCACCGTCGGCGGCTTGGTCATGTGAAAGGAGGCCGCGACATTGCCGAACGTCGGCAGCACCTGCGGGGTGTCGTCGACCAGGTAGCGCAACTCGCGCTGATCCATCGGGTCTTTCCCGGCGCCCAGCCCGAGCTGGTAGAGCTGGATATCGCTGCTGCTCCAAGAGAATTCGAGGGGTTCAAGCTCAGCGGCCAGCGCCACTTCTACATCGATCGGCATATCAGTTCCTCCCGCCCTGATCAGCAATGTGCAGCGCGGCGAGGTACCCGAAGGTCATCGCCGGTCCAATGGTGCCGCCCGGACCCGGATAGGTGTGCCCCATCACCGGTGCACTGACGTTGCCCGCGGCGTAAAGGCCGTCGATGATGCTGCCGTCGTCACGCAGCGCGCGGCCGTGGATGTCGGTGCGGATGCCGCCCTTGGTGCCCAGATCACCGGGCACCATCTTGGCGGCGTAATACGGTCCATGGGTGAGCTCGCCGAGATTCGGATTGGGCTTGTTGGTGGGGTCGCCGTAGTACCTGTCGTAGGCGCTCTCACCGCGGTGGAAGTCCTCGTCGACACCCGAGCGGGCGAAGCCGTTGAACCGCGCCACGGTTGCGGTGAACTCGGCGACCGGCAGGCCGGCCTTGTCGGCCAACTCCTCGAGCGTGTCGGCCCGGATGATGACGCCGGACTCCATCCATTTGCGCGGGATGCGCTGTCCGGGTTGCAGTCCCGCAAAGATGTAGCGGTCGCGATACTGCTGATCGAAGACCAGCCACGCGGGGATGTTCTCACCCGGCCCCGGTCCCTGGCCGTGGTCGCCGCCGTACATATGATGGCAAGCCTCGACGTAAGGCATCGATTCGTTCATGAACCGCTTGCCGGACATGTTGACGATGATCGACCCCGGCGAGTTGCGTTCGGACAACGCGAACCACGGTGCGCCGACCAGCGGCACCGTCGGACCCCACCAGGCGTCCTCCATGACATCCAATGCGGCGCCTAGCTTTTCACCCGCGATGATGCCGTCGCCGGTATTGGCCTTGGCGCCCACGGTCCATTCGGCGGTGATCGGTGCGCGCTGGTATTTCACCCGCATCTGCTCGTTTCGTTCGAAACCGCCCGAAGCGAGGATCACTCCGCGACGGGCCCGGATCAGCTGCGGCTCAGCGGATTCCGCTGAGCCGGTATCGCGGACATAGACTCCGCGCACGACGCCGTCTTCGACATACAGGTCGGTGAGCGCGGTGTTCAACCGGACGGGAACCCCGGCCCGCTGTAACCCAATCCGCAACGGGCCGATCAGGGCCCGGCCCATGCCGACGAGGTTCTTACCGGTTGCCTTCGCCCACATGGTCCGGGCGCCGACCTTCAGGCTGCGCAGCACTCCCCGCGGGTGGCGCTTCAGCATGTTCAGTCGCACATAATCTTGCTGCATCACAACCACATTG
Source organism: Mycobacterium sp. (assembly GCA_035996225.1). Lineage (GTDB taxonomy): Bacteria > Actinomycetota > Actinomycetes > Mycobacteriales > Mycobacteriaceae > Mycobacterium. The sequence goes on from DASYJS010000268.1 coordinate 2,139, forward strand.
AGTGGCACTTTGCCATAAGCAGGTTCGAGTCCGGCTTCATCTTCACCGAGCTTGCGGGCGTTGAACGGCTTGGGCTCGATTGAGCGTCCCTCCGCGCGGCCACCGGGCGCCTCGGGGTAGTAGTCGGAGTAACGCGGCACCCAGCACATCTTCAATGGCGTGTGCTTCAGCACGAACGACAGCATGTCGGGCCCGCGGTCGAGGTAGGTGTCGATGCGCTCCGCTCCGACGACGTCGCCGACGATGCCGTGCAGGTAGGTGCGGGCCGCCTCAGGGGTGTCCTTCACGCCGTCACGCTTGAGGACCTCGTTGTTCGGAATCCAGACGCCGCCGCCCGACCGCGCGGTGGAGCCGCCGAAATGCGGGGCCTTTTCGATGACTACTGTCGAAAGGCCTCGGTGCGCGGCGGCCAGGGCAGCAACCATGCCGGCTCCGCCGCTCCCGACCACGACGACGTCGTACTCCTGCGCTGTCATGTAGAACACGTTATAGAATTGCCCAGGCTGGGCGCTACCGGCCCGGTCAAACGAACGAGGGGACTTCGGCAAATGCTCAGTGTTGCGATCCGCGACGAGCTGGCCGCCGACCTGGCACAGGCCGAACGCAGCCGCGTGCCGATCGCCCCGCTGACGTCCGCCAACCCGGACATCGACGTCGTCGACGCCTATGAGATCCAGCTGATCAACATCCGCCAGCGCATCGCCGAGGGTGCCCGGGTCCTAGGGCACAAGGTGGGCCTCTCCAGCAAGGCGATGCAACAGATGATGGGGGTCGACGAGCCGGATTACGGACATCTGCTCGACGAGATGCAGGTGTTCGAGGACACCCCGGTCAAGGCGGGCAGATACCTGTACCCGCGGGTGGAGGTCGAAGTGGGCTTCATCCTGTCCGCCGACCTGCCGGGCGCCGGTTGCACCGAAGACGACGTGCTGGCGGCCACCGAAGCCTTGGTGCCCTCGATCGAGTTGATCGACACCAGGATCACCGACTGGAAGATCGCGCTGTGCGACACCATCGCCGACAACGCCTCGTCGGCGGGTTTCGTGCTGGGTAAGGCCCGGGTGTCGCCAGGCGATATCGATGTGAAGACGATCGACGCGGTGCTCACGCGCAACGGCGAGGTCATCGCCGAGGGCCGCAGCGACGCCGTATTAGGAAACCCGGTGACCGCGGTGGCCTGGCTGGCCCGCAAGGTCGAGAGTTTCGGGGTACGGCTGCAAAAAGGTGACGTGGTGCTTCCCGGATCGTGCACCCGAGCGATCGACGCCCGTGCCGGTGATGAGTTCGTCGCCGACTTCACGGGGCTGGGTTCGGTCCATTTGTCGTTCGAATAGGCTCGGATTACTTTTGAATTAGTCAAATATTGAGAGGCTTCGAAAAGGAGCATCATGCCGTCAAAGGCGAGTGTGGCGATTGTCGGGTCGGGAAATATCAGCACCGACTTGCTCTACAAACTACTGCGGTCCGACTGGCTGGAACCGCGCTGGATGGTGGGCATCGACCCCGAGAGCGAAGGCTTGGCACGGGCCCGCAAGTTGGGTTTGGAGACCACCCACGAAGGCGTCGACTGGTTGCTGGCCCAGTCCGAAAAGCCCGACCTGGTGTTCGAGGCGACCAGCGCCTACGTGCACCGGGACGCGGCGCCCAAGTACGAGGCCGCCGGGATCCGCGCCATCGATCTGACGCCGGCCGCGGTGGGCCCGGCGGTCATCCCGCCGGCGAACCTGCGCGCGCATCTGGATGCGCCGAACGTCAACATGATCACCTGTGGCGGCCAGGCGACCATCCCGATCGTGTACGCGGTGAGTCGCGCGTTGGTCGACAAAGGGGGAGTGCCCTACGCCGAGATCGTGGCGTCGGTGGCGTCGGTGTCTGCCGGCCCGGGTACCCGGGCCAACATCGACGAGTTCACCAAGACCACCAGCAAGGGCGTCGAGACCATCGGTGGGGCCGCACGCGGCAAGGCGATCATCATCCTGAACCCGGCCGATCCGCCGATGATCATGCGCGACACCATCTTCTGTGCCATCCCCGAAGACGCCGACCGCGACGCTATCGCCAAATCCATCCACGACGTGGTGGCCGAGGTGCAGACCTACGTTCCCGGGTACCGGCTGCTCAACGAGCCGCAGTTCGACGACCCGTCGATGCATTCCGGCGGGCAGGCGCTGGTCACGACATTCGTCGAGGTCGAGGGAGCCGGCGATTACCTGCCGCCGTACGCGGGCAATCTCGACATCATGACCGCGGCGGCCACCAAGGTCGGCGAGGAGATCGCCAAAGAGACGCTGTCGGTCGCAGGAGGAACGCGATGACCAGTATTTGGGACGTCCGGATCACTGACACGTCGCTGCGCGACGGCTCACACCACAAACGCCACCAATTCGCCAAGGATGAGGTCCAGGCGATCGTCTCGGCTCTCGACGCGGCCGGGGTGCCGGTGATCGAGGTGACCCACGGCGACGGGCTGGGTGGATCATCGTTCAACTACGGCTTCTCCAAAACCCCCGAGCAGGAGCTGATCAAACTCGCGGCCGAGACGGCAAAAGAAGCCAAGATCGCGTTTCTGATGTTGCCCGGGGTCGGCACCAAAGAGGACATCAAAGCGGCACAGGACAACGGCGGGTCGATCTGCCGGATCGCCACGCATTGCACCGAAGCCGACGTCTCGATCCAGCACTTCGGTCTGGCCCGTGAGCTGGGCCTGGAAACCGTCGGGTTTTTGATGATGGCTCACACCATTGCACCGGAGAAACTGGCCGCCCAGGCCCGCATCATGGCCGACGCCGGCTGCCAGTGCGTCTACGTCGTCGACTCCGCGGGTGCCCTGGTGCTCGATGGCGTGGCCGACCGCGTCTCGGCCCTGATCGCCGAACTCGGCGACGACGCCCAGGTCGGCTTCCACGGACACGAGAACCTCGGACTCGGGGTGGCCAATTCGGTCGAGGCGGTGCGCGCGGGTGCCAAGCAGATCGACGGCAGCGTGCGCCGGTTCGGTGCGGGTGCGGGTAACGCGCCGGTCGAGGCGCTGATCGGGGTGTTCGACAAGATTGGCGTCAAGACGGGTATCGATTTCTTCGATATTGCCGATGCCGCCGAGGACGTGGTGCGCCCGGCGATGCCCGCCGAATGCATACTCGACCGCAACGCGCTGATCATGGGGTACTCCGGGGTCTACTCGAGCTTCCTCAAGCACGCCGTGCGTCAGGGCGAGCGCTATGGCGTCCCGGCTCACGAGCTGTTGCACCGGGCTGGCCAGCGCAAACTCATCGGCGGCCAGGAAGACCAGCTCATCGACATCGCGCTGGAGATCAAGCGCGAGCGGGACACCGGTGCCGCGGTAACGCCCTGACTCCGCTGCTCTCGAGGCCCCTCTCCGGCACAGTAAGGACACAGCCCGGGCATAGGTGGCGCGGGTAACCTTGACCCCATGAGCACATCCAACACACGCGGCCGCCGTGGCCGCGGACGGTACGGCCTGCTCGCCGGGGGGCTACTAACTGCAACCGCCGCGACGCTGATCGCGTTGCCGGCGGCCAACGCCGACCCCGGGTGCGACCAAACCGTCGGTAATTCCATCAACTCGTACCTAGAACGGCATCCCGACCTCCACCAGCAGCTGATCGCGAAGTCGCAGGCGGACGGCAGCGGGGGCAACGTCCTCGAGTACCTGAACCGACATCCGGATGTGCGGCAGCACCTGATCGACCTGTCGGCGCAGTGCGCTCCGTAGCCGGCTAGCGAGCGGGCCTCGTCCGCAAACCCCGCCGGCGACGCGCAGGAATGTTCGCCATTGACGAAAAAGTAGAACACGTTCTAGCGTCTAGGCGTGTTCTCTGATCCCCTTACTGACGCCATCGCCGAGGCCGAGAAACTCGTGGCCTCCGCACCGCACATCGAGACCGAAGCCGACCTGCTCGAAGGATTGCAGTATCTGGCCGGCTGCATAGCGGCCTGCACGCACTTGGCCTTCGACTACGACCGCGACCATCCGTTCCTGCAGTCGGGCACCGGGCCGTTCACCAAGATGGGTCTGGACAACCCCGACACCCTGTACTTCGGCACCCGCCTGCACGCCAACCACGACTACGTGGTCACTGGTCGGCGTGGTACCACCACCGATTTGAGTTTCCAGCTGCTCGGCGGCGAGTACACCGACGACAACGTCCCCGCCAGCCAAGCCGCGTTCGACGACCGTGAACTCGAGATCGCGGCCGACGGCAGCTTCGAGTGGCGGGTGCGGCCGACCAGCCCCGGGCAGTTGGTGATGCGCGAGGTGTACGGCGACTGGTCCGCTCAACGCGGCACCCTGGCCATCGCCAGGCTGGACACCGCGGGTACCGCGCCGCCGCCGCTGACCAGCCAGACCATCGAAAAGCGCTATGCCACTGCGGGAAAGCAGCTTGTGCAGCGGGTGAAGACCTGGCTGCAGTTCCCGCAGTGGTTCTATCTCGACCTCCCGGTCAACACCATGGTGGCGCCGCGGCTGACCCCGGGGGGACTGGCGACCCAGTACTCCTCGGTCGGGCACTTCGACCTGCGGCCCGACCAGGCGCTGGTGATCACCGTGCCGGTCAGCGATGCGCCCTACCTCGGCTTCCAGTTGGGCAGCCTGTGGTACATCTCGCTGGACTACATCAACCACCAGACTTCTCTGAACAACACTCAGGCCCAAGCGGATCCGGATGGCAAGGTCCGCATGGTGGTCACCGACCAGAACCCGGGTGTGACCAACTGGGTCGAGACCCTCGGGCATCGGCGTGGCTTCCTGCAGTTCCGCTGGCAGCGGGTGTCGCGGCAGCTCACCGATGCGGACGGTCCGACCGTCGAGCTGGTCGACATCGACGCGGTCCCGACCACGCTGCCGTATTTCGACCACAACAAGATTTCCGACGAACAATGGCGGGCGCGAATTGCGCTGCGTCAACAACAGATTCAGGCAAGGATGCTGGGATGACGAAGTTGCTTGACGGCAAGGTAGTGGTGATCAGTGGCGTAGGCCCCGGCCTGGGCACCACACTGGCGCACCGCTGTACCCGAGAGGGCGCCGACCTGGTGCTGGCGGCTCGCACCCCCGAACGTCTGGACGATGTCGCCAAGCAGATCGCCGACGCCGGCGGCCGGGCGGTGACGGTGCGCACCGACATCACCGAAGACGACCAAGTGAACAACCTCGTCGACTCCGCACTCGAGGCCTACGGCAAGGTCGATGTGCTGGTAAACAACGCGTTCCGGGTGCCGTCGATGAAGCCGTTGGCCGGCACCACATTTCAGCACATCCGCGACGCGATCGAACTCAGCGCGTTGGGCGCGCTGCGGCTCATCCAGGGCTTTACCCCGGCACTGGCGAAGTCGCACGGTTCGGTCGTCAACGTCAACTCCATGGTGATCAGGCACTCGCAGGCGAAGTACGGGGCCTACAAGATGGCCAAGTCCGCGCTGTTATCCATGTCGCAATCGCTTGCCACCGAGCTGGGGGAGCAGGGTATTCGCGTCAATTCCGTTGCGCCGGGTTACATCTGGGGTGAGACACTGCAGAGCTACTTCAATCATCAGGCCGGCAAGTACGGCACCAGCGCCGACGAGATCTATGCGGCGACCGCGGCGAATGCCGACCTCAAGCGGCTGCCTACCGAAGACGAGGTGGCATCGGCCATTCTGTTCATGGCCAGCGACCTGTCCAGCGGCATCACGGGGCAGACCCTGGACGTCAACTGCGGGGAGTACCACACCTGATGACAGAGCGCACCGACGTCGGCACCGTCGAGGATCTACACGCGTCAGCGACCAAGCTGGTCGGGCTCGACGATTTCGGCGTCGACGACGACAACTACCGCGAAGCGCTGGGCGTGCTGCTGGATTCCTACCAGCGCGACGCAGGCCTGACTTCGTTGGGTAGCAAGATGAATCGGTTCTTCCTGCGCGGCGCGCTGGTGGCCAGGCTGTTCTCCGAGTCCGCTTGGAAGCAGTATCCGCAGCACGCCGAGGTCGGCATCGAGCGGCCGATCTTCGTCACCGGGCTGCCGCGGACCGGCACCACGATCTTGCACCGGCTGCTGGGCGCCGACCCAGCCCATCAGGGTCTGCACTTGTGGCTGGCCGAGTTCCCGCAGCCGCGTCCGCCCCGCGACACCTGGGAATCGAACCCGTGGTACAGCCAGCTGGACGCGCAATTCACCCAGCATCACCAAGAGAACCCGGAGTACACCGGCCTGCACTTCATGGCCGCCTACGAGCTGGAGGAGTGCTGGCAGCTGCTGCGACAGTCGCTGCATTCGGTGTCATACGAAACGCTGTCGCACCTACCCACCTACTCACAGTGGCTGTCGCGACAGGACTGGACACCGTCATATCGCCGGCACCGCAAGAATCTTCAGTTGATCGGTCTCAACGACGCCGAAAAGCATTGGGTGCTCAAGAATCCCAGCCATCTGTTTGCGCTGGATGCGCTGATGGAGACCTATCCCGATGCGCTGGTGATACAGACCCACCGGCCGGTGGAGACGATCCTGGGCTCGATGTGCTCGTTGGCTCAGCACACCGCCGAGGGATGGTCGACGACCTTTGCCGGCGCCGAGATCGGTGCTGATGCGATGGAAACCTGGTCACGCGGGCTGGCGCGATTCAACACCGTACGCGCCGAGCACAATCCGGCCCAGTTCTGCGACGTCGACTACCACGATTTGATCGCCGACCCGATTGGAACGGTCGTCGGCGTGTATCGCCACTTCGGTTTGACGCTGACCGACGAGGCTCGGAAGGCCATGGAGGACAGCCACGCCGAGAGCCAGACCGGGGCGCGGGCGCCGAAGCACAAGTACTCGCTGGCCGACTACGGGCTGACCTCCGAAGAGGTCAAGGAGCGCTTCGCGGGGCTGTGAACCTAGTCCTCGACCGGACGCTCGAGGTAGCCTTCGGCGACCGCATGTTCGATGCTGTCACTAAGCCTCGGGCAAGTTCTGGTCCGTGCCGTATCACCGCCGGACTCGCGCACTTCGGCAAAGTGGGCACACCGCTGCGACGCCTCCGCGTTCCATTGCACCGCTGTATGTCCCGGCCCCAATCTCCGCACGGTCACCCTGACATGGCAGAAGCGGCAATCCACCGGCTGCAGACCCGACGTGAGGTAACGTTCCCGGTCGGCGCGACTGGCCTCACGGACCGCGGCCGCGCGTTGCGGGTCGTTGGCGAAATCTCTTGACTTCGACCAGGATCCAGACCCGCCGTTGCGGGCGGGCTTGTCCTCGTGGTCGTGACCGTCACCATGCAGCTGCAGCATCGACCGGGCGAGCCGGTCGACGTCGGGAACCGCCGACTGATCATCAGACATGGCGTCAGTGTTGTTCGGCTGGAACTTCTTCGGCCGCAGGGGCTTCGGCATCCTGTGCCTTCAGGTTCTCGGCGACCTCGACGTTCCAGTGTTCGATGGCGCGGGTGGTGTCCACCTCGATCTCGAAGCGCTCCACCATCTCCGGCTCTACGTCGGCGGCGTCGACGTAGAACTGCTGATACCAGCGACGCAGCTGGTACACAGCACCGTCTTCCTCGACCAGCAGCGGGTTGTCGATCCTGGTCTTGTGCTTCCAGATTTCTACGTCCTGCAGAAAGCCCTTGCTGACACCCTCGGTGAAGACCTTGGACAGCTTGTTGGTCATCTTTTCGTCCATGCCCTTGGGCTTTTCGACGATGACGCCCCACTGCAGAAGGAACGAGTTCTGGGTCACCGGGTAGTGGCAGTTGATCAGAATCGACTCGGCCTTGTAGCCGCCGTAGCTGTTGTGCAGCCAGTTGATCATGAACGACGGACCGAAGTAGGAAGCCTCGGAATCCAGGTGCGCCTCGCCGTAGGAGGTGCCCAGATCGTTGACGTCGGGCCGGCCCACGTTGTGCAGGTACTGCGAGGCGATGTGACCCTCGAAGACGTTCTTGAAGTACGTCGGCAAACCGAAATGGATGTAGAAGAAGTGCGCCATATCGGTGACGTTGTCGATGATGTCGCGGCAGTTGGACCCCTCGATGAGGATGCTGTTCCAGCGCCACTCGGTCCATTCGTCACTGCGGGATTCCGGGATGTCCGGAATTTGGACGGCGGGGTCCGGCGGGTTGTTCTCGTGGTCGTGCCAGACGAACAGCAGGCCACCGCGCACATCGGTCGTCCATGACCGGGTGCGCGCCGTTTTGGGTGTCCGCTTGGCGTACGGCACCAGCTTGCAGCGTCCGTCGCCGCCCCAGCGCCAGTCGTGGAACGGGCACGCGACCTCGTCGCCCTTGATCGTGCCCTCGGACAGGTCCCCGCCCATGTGGCGGCAGTAGCCGTCGAGGACCTTGACGTCCCCCTGCGAGTCCGCGAAGACCACCAGCTTGGTGCCGAAAGCTTCAACGGAATGCGGCTTACCGTCCTGGAAGTCTTTAGCGACGCCCAGGCAGTGCCAGCCGCGGGCGTATCTGGTCGGCAACGCTCCGGGATCGATTTCCCGGATGCCGACCGCTTTGGTGTCGGTAGTCACCTGTCACCTCCAACTTCTAGCCCTCTAACTAGAACACGTTACAGTTTTTTGCCACGTGCGCGCAACGACAACGGGTCTAACCACGCGATATTCATGCTGGGGTATATCTAGACGATGCCACTGTTCGCTTTCGAGGGTCGAGCACCACGGATCGATCCGACAGCTTTCGTGGCGCCGACCGCGACCCTGATCGGCGACGTAACGGTCGAAGCCGGGGCGTCGGTGTGGTTCAACGCCGTACTACGCGGCGACTATGGGCCGATCGTCGTGCGGGAAGGCGCCAATGTGCAGGACGGATCGGTGTTGCACGCGCCGCCAGGGATTCCCGTCGATATCGGGCCAGGTGCGACGGTGGCGCATTTGTGCGTCATTCACGGGGTTCACGTCGGTTCTGAGGCACTGATCGCCAACCACGCGACTGTTCTCGACGGCGCGGTAATCGGTGCGCGCAGCTTGATCGCAGCCCATTCTCTGGTGACGGCCGGCACGCAGATCCCGGCCGGCGTGCTCGTCGTCGGGTCGCCGGCTCAGATCAAGGGCCCGATCGCCGGAACCGGCGCGGAGATGTGGATCAACCTCAACCCGCAGGCCTACCGCGAACTGGCGCAGCGCCATCTCGCCGGGCTGGAGCCGATCTAGACCTTCCGGGTATTGGCGGCCGCGCGGTCCATCTCCCAATACGCGCGTAGCGCGACCAGTTTGCCCTCGTCGTTGGCCTTGTAAGTGAACACGCCTTCGGCCGTTGTCTGGTAGTCGCCGGTCGTGATGAGGATGTGGCCGACGTTGGCTTCCTCGTTACCGCACTGATAGGTATCGCGGAAGAAGAACTCGATCTTGGTGGTGGGGGCGATGGCCTGGTCCCAGAACGCCGAGATCGCGTCGCGGCCCCGGTGTCCCTTGCCTTCGGGGTCGAACGCCGACGGTCCGATGGGGTCCTCGACAATGGCGTCGTCGGTGAACACCGCCAGCCAGGCTTCTTTGTCCCTGGCGCTGACCGCCTCGCGCGAGCGGCGGCCGGCCTCGTGGGCCGGGTGCTCAGTCATGAGCGCCGCTCCTCCTCATCGCTTCGTCCCCCTCGCCGCTGCGCGGCTGGGGGTGCCCCCACTGCATCGTCGCCGACGCGCGTCATGCGTCTGCATTTTTGGGCTTGTCGGCGCCGACCACCCACATGGAGTAGTACTGCGAACCACCACCGTAGGCATGTCCCAACGCTTTTCGGGCGCCGGGCACCTGGTGGTCGCCGCCCTTGTTCATCACCTGGATGGCCGCCTCGGCGAAGCGAATCAGGCCCGAGGCGCCGATCGGGTTCGACGACAACACGCCGCCCGACGGGTTCACCGGGAGCTTTCCGCCTATTGCGGTCTCGCCGGCTTCGGTGAGCTTCCAGCCCTCACCTTCGGCGGCAAACCCGAGGTTCTCCAACCACATTGGCTCGAACCAGGAAAATGGCACGTAGATTTCGGCGACGTCGATCTCGTCGATGGGGCTGGTGATACCGGCGCCCTTCCATAAAGCCGCGGCCGCGTCGCGGCCTGCTTGGGGGCTGACCTGGTCGCGTCCGGAGAACTGTAGGGGCTCGGTGCGCAGCGCGGTGGCGTGGATCCAGGCCACTGGTTGTCCTTGCGCCAGACGGGCTTCGGCGATCTCCTCGTTGCCGATGACGACTGCGGCTGCGCCATCGGAGGACGGGCAGGTCTCGTCGTAGCGGATCGGGTCCCACAGCATGGGGGACGCCATCACCTTTTCCAGGGTGATGTCGGCCTGCTGCAGATGTGCCAGTGGGTTTTTGCTTCCGTTGAGCCGGTCCTTGACCGCGACCATGGCACCGATGTTCAGCGGTGCACCGGAGCGTCGTATGTACGACCGAACGTGCGGGGCGAAGTACCCACCTGCGCCGGCACCGACCGGTTTGATGAAGGGGATCGGAATCGACAACCCCCACATGGCATTTGATTCCGACTGCTTCTCCCAGGCCATGGCCAGCACGCGCCGATACTTCCCGGACTGCACCAGGCTGGCGGCTACCACCGCGGTGGACCCGCCGACCGAACCCGCGGTGTGTACCCGGATGAGCGGCTTGCCGGTGGCACCCATGGCATCGGCCATGAACAGCTCCGGCATCATCACGCCCTCGAAGAAGTCCGGCGCCTTGCCCACCACGACCGCGTCGATGTCGTCGAAGGTGCTACCGGAGTCGGCCAGCGCGCGATCGATGGCTTCGCGCACCAGGCCGTTCATTGAAACGTCTTTGCGCTTGGCCACATACTTGGTCTGCCCGGTACCCAGTACCGCCGCGAGGTGCGCTCCTGCACCGGCCATCAGTTCTTCCCTTCCATGACCGCGACCAGGTTCTGTTGCAGCGCAGGCCCGCTGGTGGCGTGTGCCAGCACCCGCTCGGCTGATCCGCTCCAGATATGTTGTGCCGCAAAGCCGATACGCTCTAGGCCGGCGACGAACATCGGGTTTGCCGACAATGCACCGCCGGACGGATTGACTTTCGTCTTCTCCGGGACCCCGATCGCCTCGGCCAGGATCAAATGCTGATGGGTGAAGGGCGCATGAATCTCGACGACGTCGAGTGTGCCGGTGTTGCCTCCGGCCGCCTTGGCTGAAGCTGCCGTCGACGGCGACTCGACAAGATTGCGTGCACCGAGCACGGGGGTTTCGATGCGGTGCTCGATTCCGGTGATCCATGCCGGGTTTTCACGCATCTCACGGGCGCGGCCGTCGGCCGCGAGCACGATCGCTGCCGCACCGTCGGTGATCGGCGCGATGTCGTGACGCCTCAGCGGGTCGTTGAAGAACGGCCGGGCCAGCAACTCGTCGATGCTCTTGGCCGGCTTCTCGGAGTCGTTGCGCTCGGACTGTGCGAACGATTCGAGGGCGACCTGGGCCATCTGCTCGTGCGTCCACTTGCCGGCGTCCAGACCGATGCGGGCCTGCAGCCCTGCTATCGACACCGAGTCCGGCCACAGCGGCGCGACGGTGTAGGGGTCGGTCTGCCGGGACAGGATCTGACGCAGAATTCCGGCCGAGGACTTGCCGAAGCCGTACACCAGCGCGGTGTCGACCTCGCCGGTCAGGATCTTGATGTAGGCCTCGTAGAGGGCCCAAGCCGCGTCCATCTCGACGTGCGACTCGTTGATCGGCGGAACGGCGCCAATGGAGTCGATAGCCGAGATGAACGAAAAGGCCCGTCCGGCAAGGTAATCAGACGATCCCGAACACCAGAAGCCGATGTCGGTCCTGGTGATGCCCAGTGCCTCGTACAGCTGGGCGAAGCACGGTATCAACATCTCGACGCCGTTGGTGGTGCCGTCGGTGCGGCGGACATGCGGGGCGTGGGCAAAGCCGACCACCGCAACATTGCGTTCGCTCATGTGCAGGAGACCCTTTACAGGTGGTGCTTGTAGGTGTCGTACTCGGCGTCCGGCTCGCCGGTAGGCCGGAAGTACTCGATGTTGTCGATGCCAAAGTCCCACTCTTCGCGAGGCCGCCAAATTGCTTCCACCCGCATTCCCATCCGCACCTCGTGCGCGTCGATGTCGGCGACGAGATGCAGGAAGGGGATGTCGGCGCCGTCGAGTAGCACGTAGGCCGCGACATACGGCGGCTTGATGCGCTGGCCCTGGAACGGAATGTTGATGATCGCGAACGTCGTCACGGTGCCCTTGTCGGGCAGCTCGAGGAACTCGGTGGTGGGCTGGCCGGTGGCCGGGTCCGCACCGTGTGGCGGGAAGTAGACCTTGCCGTTCTTGCCGGTCTTCGCACCAAGCAGCTTGCCTTCGGCAATGGCGCGCAGGTAGGCGCTTTCCTCGTGCGAAGCGGTGTGCTGAATGGTCAGCGAGATCGGCGTGACGATCATGGTCACCGGATCCTGATCGCTGGCCGATCCCTCGGGTTCGGCTGGCTCTTCTTCGTCGCCCGGCTTGAAGTACGCAATGTCGGTGATGGCGCCCACCGTCTCGTCGGCCCAGTGCACGTGCACCCGTGTGCCGGAGCGGATCGCCTCGGGCGTGCCGGCGTCGACCGCGTGGATCAAGGGGGTGTCGGCACCGTCCAGCGTGATCAGCGCCCAGGCGAACGGCCGGTCCAGCGGCTGGCCCTCCAGCGGCTCGGGCTGCCAGGTCCAGGAGACCACGGTGCCAACGGCCGATACCGGTACCATTTCGCCCAGCGGTTCGTAGGTAACGGGGTCGTATTCCGCAGGTGGCACATGCACCCGGCCGTCCGATCCACGCACCCCTAGGACGCGGCGCTCACGCAACGCGGTGAAGAACTTTCCTAGCGTGGGACCGACTGAACGGGTGTAGTCGAAGGAGAGAGTTAACGGCGCGGAGAGGGGCGGCTCGGAGTGATCGATAGTGGTCGGGCCGCTCGAAGTGGCTGTCACGCCATCGAGTAGAACAGGTTCTAAGAATCGTTTCAATATCGGGTCCGGTTCGGCGGGGAAAGGCTTAGAAATGAAGCTGGGTTTGCAGCTGGGATATTGGGGCGCTCACCCGCCGGAGAACGCCGGAGAACTCGTCGCCGAGGCGGAGGCCGCCGGATTCGACGCCGTGTTCACCGCCGAGGCGTGGGGTTCCGACGCCTACACGCCGCTGGCCTGGTGGGGTTCGTCGACGCAACGGGTGCGGCTGGGCACCTCGGTGATTCAGCTCTCGGCGCGGACCCCGACGGCGTGTGCGATGGCGGCGCTGACTCTCGACCACCTCAGCGGTGGCCGGCACATTCTCGGGCTCGGGGTGTCCGGACCGCAGGTCGTGGAGGGCTGGTACGGCCAGTCCTTCCCCAAGCCGCTGGCCCGCACCCGGGAATACATCGACATCCTCCGGCAGGTGTGGGCCCGCGAAAAGCCGGTGACCAGCGACGGCCCCCACTATCCGCTGCCGTTAACGGGGGAGCGGACTACCGGTCTGGGCAAGCCGCTCAAGCCCATCACCCATCCGCTGCGGGCCGATATCCCGATCATGTTGGGCGCCGAAGGGCCGAAGAACGTCGCGCTGGCCGCCGAGATCTGCGACGGCTGGCTGCCCATCTTCTACACGCCGCGGATGGCCGATATGTACAACGAATGGCTCGACGAGGGGTTCGCGAGGCCCGGCGCCCGCCGTAGCCGCGAGGACTTCGAGATCTGCGCGACCGCGCAGGTCGTGGTCACCGAGGACCGGGCGGCGGCGCACGCGGCGATCAAGCCCCATCTGGCGCTGTACATGGGCGGCATGGGCGCCGAAGACACCAACTTCCATGCCGACGTCTATCGCCGGATGGGCTACGCGCAGGTGGTCGAGGACGTCACCCAACTGTTTCGTAGCAACCAGAAGGACAAGGCCGCCGAGATCATCCCGGACGAACTCGTCGACGACGCCATGATCGTCGGCGACATTGACTACGTCCGTAAGCAGATTGCAGCGTGGGAAGCCGCCGGCGTCACCATGATGGTGGTATCCGGTCGCACTCCAGAGCAGGTCCGGGACCTCGCCGCGCTGATCTAGGCCGGGGCTTGCCCCGTCGATAGAACGAGTTCTAGATTGACCGGATGACAGCCTCGCAGCACACCATCGCCGGCACGGTGATCACGATGCCGGTGCAGATTCGCAAGGCAAATCAGCACATGGCGATGTTCTTGGTGGACGCCGACGCCGCCCAACACCTGATCGGCTACAGCGGCCTGCAGGTCTGCCGTTACCTGCCCGGGCGCGCGATCGTGGTCCTGATGCTGATGCACTACATCGATGGCGACCTGGGCCAGTACTACGAGTTCGGCACCAGCGTGATGGTCAACCCACCGGGCACAGCGCCTGGATCAAAGGCGAGCCCACGCGCCCTGCAGTCGGCCGGCGCCTTCATCCACCACCTGCCCGTCGACCAGCCGTTCACGCTGGAGGCGGGAACGAAGATCTGGGGTTACCCGAAAGTCATGGCGGACTTCACCATTCGAGAGGGCCGCCCGTTCGGGTTCGACTGCGTGATAGACGGACAACTGGTGATCGGCATGGACTTTCGTCCTGGTCTGCCGATTCGGCTCACCCCACGCCAGCAGGCGCAGCGCAGCTACTCGCACCGCGACGGGGTTACCCGCGAGACCGCCTTTGAGCACACGCTGGACGGTGTGCGGACCCGGCTTGGCGGCGTGCGCGTCCGGCTGGGCGATCATCCTTACGCGAAAGAATTAGCGTCGCTTGGTCTTCCGAAGCGCGCGATGTTGTCCAGTTCTGCTGACCAGGTACAAATGACATTCGGCGATGCCCAGGAGATCTCATGACGATGACCAGACCAGACGTCGACCTGACCGACGGCGCGTTTTACGCGGGTGACTCCCGGTCCGTCTACCGCTGGATGCGGGAGCACGAGCCGGTCTTCCGGGACCGCAACGGGTTGGCCGCCGCAGCGACGTATCAGGCCGTCATCGAGGCCGAGCGAAAGCCCGAGCTGTTCTCCAACGCCGGCGGGATCCGACCCGACCAGCCCGGCGTCGAGATGATGATCGAGATGGACGACCCGCAACACCTGTTGCGGCGCAAGCTAGTCAACTACGGCTTCACCCGCAAGCGCGTGAAAGATCTAGAGTCCAAGATCACGTCGCTGTGCGACACGTTGATCGACGCGGTGTGCGAACGCGGCCAGTGTGACTTCGTCTGGGACCTCGCCGCCCCGCTGCCGATGGCGGTCATCGGCGACATGCTCGGTGTGCGTCCGGAGGAACGCGAGATGTTCCTCAAGTGGTCCGACGACCTGGTCAGTTCCTTGAGCAGCACTGCGGCGCAAGAGGATTTCCAGATCACCATGGATGCCTTCGCCGCTTACAGCGGATACATGATGGGGATGATCGAGGCCCGCAAGGCGGAACGTTTGGACGATCTGGTCAGTGTTCTGGTGCATGCGGAGGTCGAAGGATCGCGCCTGGAGGACCACCAGATCGTCACCGAGGTGCTGCTACTGCTGATCGGCGGCGACGAGACCACCCGTCACACGCTGTCCGGCGGAACGCGGCAACTGCTGCTGCACCCCGACCAACACCGGCGGCTGACGGGCGACCTGGGATTGCTGCCCAACGCGATCGAAGAGATGCTGCGCTGGACCGCGCCGGTGAAGAACATGGCTCGCACGATCACCGCCGACACCGAGTTCCACGGCGCCGAGCTGCACAAGGACGAGAAGATCATCCTGCTGTTCGAGTCGGCGAACTTCGACGAGAAGGTCTTCGAGGACGCGGAGAGCTTCAACATCGAGCGCTACCCGAACAACCACCTTGCGTTCGGCTTCGGCACGCACTTCTGTCTCGGCAACCAGCTCGCCCGTCTGGAGTTGTCGATCATGCAAACCCGCCTGCTGCAACGCCTTCCGGATATGCGGCTGGCCTCGGACGCTGCGCTGCCGCTGCGGCCGGCGAACTTCGTGTCCGGTCTGGAGAAAATGCCGGTGGCCTTCACCCCGAGCGCGCCGCTGAGCTGACGTAGGCGCTTTTGCGGTTGCGTGGCACCACCCGCGCCGAGCGTAACGTCACGGCGCAAAATCAGGTGAAATCTCGCACTGGCGTTACGTTCGCGAAACCGCTAGCGGTTCTGGAAGTTGGGCTTGCGCTTTTCGGCGAACGCCCGCGGGCCTTCCTTGGCGTCGTCGGACAAGAACACCTTGATACCGATCTGGGTGTCGATCTTGAAGGCATCGTTCTCGTTCATGCCCTCGGTTTCGCGAATCGCCCGCAGGATCGCTTGCACGGCGAGTGGCCCGTTGTTCTCGATCAGCTCGGCGATCTCCAGCGCCTTGGTCAACGCCTGCCCGTCCGGGACGAGGTGGCCGATCAGACCCATCTCCTTGGCCTCGGCGGCGGTGATGTGGCGGCCGGTCAGCAACAGGTCACAGGCCACGGTGTAGGGGATCTGGCGCACCAGCCGGACGGCCGAGCCGCCCATCGGGTAGAGGCTCCACTTGGCCTCCGAAATGCCGAACTTGGCGCTCTCGCCGGCCACCCGGATGTCGGTGCCCTGCAGGATCTCGGTGCCGCCGGCGATCGCGGGGCCTTCGACGGCAGCGATGAGCGGTTTGGTCAACCGTCGCCCTTTGAGCAGGGCGTCGATGCGCGACGGGTCGTAGCTGCCGTCTTTGAACGACTCGCCCGGCGGCTTCTTGGTTGCTGCCTTGAGGTCCATACCCGCGCAGAAGTAGCCACCGGCCCCGGTCAGGATGCAGCACCGGATGTCGTCGTCGTTGTCGACGCGGTCCCAGGCCTGCACCATGATTTCCATCATTTCGGTGCTCAGCGCGTTGCGGGCGTGCGGCCGGTTCAGGGTGACGATGAGGGTGTGCCCGCGCTGCTCGACCAGCGCATCTACTTCCGGGGGTCCGGATTCCACGTTTGCTGGCGCCTCGGCCACGGCTACCGCCCTTCCCTCCACATCGACCATGAACTTGTCAAGAAATGTAACACGTTCTAATTTGGTGGCCGTGGCCCTGAATATTGCCGACCTTGCCGAGCACGCCATCGACGCGGTGCCAGACCGTGTAGCCCTCATCTGCGGTGATCAACAGCTGACCTACGCCGAACTCGAGGAGAAGGCCAACCGATTCGCGCACTACCTGATCGAACAGGGCGTGCAGAAGGACGACAAGGTCGGACTCTACTGCCGCAACCGCATCGAGATCGTCATCGCGATGCTCGGCATCATCAAGGCCGGCGCGATCCTGGTGAACGTCAACTACCGCTACGTCGAGGGCGAGCTTCGCTACCTGTTCGACAACTCCGACATGGTCGCGCTGGTCCACGAGCGTCAGTACTCCGACCGGGTCGCCAATGTGCTACCGGAGACTCCGAACGTCAAGACGATCCTCGTCGTGGAGGACGGCTCGGATGTTCCAGACAACGCTTTCCAGCGCTACGGCGGCGTCAAGTTCTACTCGGCGATCGCCCAGAGCTCACCCGAGCGTGACTTCGGCGAACGCAGCGCCGACGACATCTACCTGCTCTACACCGGGGGCACCACCGGATTCCCGAAGGGCGTGATGTGGCGCCACGAGGACATCTACCGCGTGCTGTTCGGTGGAACCGACTTCGCGACAGGCGCATTCATCGAGGACGAGTACGACCTGGCCAAGGCGGCCGCGGCCAATCCGCCGATGGTCCGTTACCCGATCCCGCCGATGATCCACGGCGCCACCCAATCCGCCACCTGGATGTCGATCTTCTCCGGCCAAACCACCGTGCTGGCACCGGAATTCGACGCCGATGAGGTGTGGCGCAGGATCCACAACCACAAGGTGAACCTGCTGTTCTTCACCGGCGATGCGATGGCGCGGCCGTTGCTGGATGCGCTGCTGGCGCATCAGGACGCCGGCAACGAGTACGACTTGTCGTCGCTGTTCCTGCTGGCCAGCACCGCGGCGCTGTTCTCGCCGAGCATCAAGGAGAAGCTGCTCGAGTTGCTGCCCAACCGGGTCATCACCGATTCCATCGGCTCCTCGGAGACCGGGTTCGGCGGCACCAGCGTCGTCGCCAAAGACGCGCCGCATAGCGGTGGTCCGCGCGTGTCCATCGACCACCGCACCGTTGTCCTCGACGAGGACGGCAACGAGGTCCAGCCAGGCTCCGGAGTCCGTGGCTTTATTGCCAAGAAGGGCAACATTCCCGTCGGTTACTACAAGGACGAGAAGAAGACCGCCGAGACGTTCCAGACCATCAACGGCGTGCGCTACGCCATCCCCGGGGACTGGGCGTTGGTCGAGGAGGACGGCACGGTGACCATGTTGGGCCGCGGCTCGGTGTCGATCAACAGTGGCGGCGAAAAGATCTACCCCGAGGAGGTCGAGGCCGCTTTGAAGGGCCATCCCGACGTCTTCGACGCATTGGTGGTCGGCGTGCCCGACCCCCGCTACGGCCAGCATGTGGCGGCCGTGGTGCAGGCCCGTCCCGGGTCGCGGCCGTCGCTGTCGGACCTGGATGCCTTTGTGCGCTCCGAGATCGCGGGATACAAAGTCCCGCGCAGCCTTTGGCTGGTCGACGAGGTGAAGCGCTCGCCGGCCGGGAAACCGGATTACCGGTGGGCCAAGGAGCAGACCGAGGCGCGGCCCGCCGACGATGTGCATGCGGCTCACGCGACTGCCTGACGCCCCGGCTGTGTGACCGACTTCGTCAAACACCGCGCGGGCGCGCCCGCCGGCTTCTTCGATTGGGAAGCCGCCGGGCTGCGCTGGCTCTCCGATGTCGACGACGGTGTGCCGTGTGCGCAGGTCGTCTCTGTTGACGCCACGAGTCTCACGCTGCGGCGGCTCGAATCGGTGACTCCGAGCCCCGAGGCGGCGGACGCGTTCGGCCGCCGGCTGGCCATCACGCACGACGCGGGCGCCGCGGAGTTCGGCGCGGGGCCCGACGGCTGGGACGGACCCGGGTTCTTCGGGCCGCTGGCGCAGCCACTGCCGATGTCGCTGCGGCCCCACCCGCGCTGGGGCGATTTCTACGCCGCCGAGCGGCTGAGCCCCATGGC
>DASYJS010000269.1:0-2203 GCA_035996225.1 Mycobacterium sp.
ATCGGGCGGTGGTCATGGCGCGCGCCTCTGCGCCGCGGCGACCAAACACACCGTGATCGGCATCATTCCCAGTACCAGGCAGCCGCCGGTCACCATGTCGCCATCAGCCAGTAGCAGGCCGCTGACGATGAGCAGTACGGCGACCGCGAGGAACGCGTTGGCCAGCCGTTGCACGAACCGGTTCCCGGGGCCGACGGGTGCGGCGAGCAGCCCGGCCAGTCGGGGATCGGCCAGGCGTAGCGACTGTTCGATCTCCGCCAGTTCACGGCGTTCCCACGCGTTCAGGCTCACCGGGCACTCACCCGCGCGGCGCAGTCACCTCGGCCAACGGGGAACACACCACACGGCAGTACCGGGGCGCAAGGAGGATGAGTGGTCGGGCTTCGCATCGCCGCCTCCTACCCACAGAAGATCCTGTCGGTAGGGGCTATCAGCCCGGATCGGGCGGTTATCGGCGAGCTCCATCGCCATCAGCGCGAACAGTACTCGCCACATCACCGGTTGGGAAGAAGGCGAATCGGTTGTGCCGGCTAGTACTCCAGCCGCACTTCGTTATGGAATGCCGGTGCGTCGTTTGTAGTGGCTGACGCGTGCTCGGTGTTGATGGCGTCGTCGCCATCGGGACCAGGCCCAGGTTCGGGCGCGGTCGGGGAGGTGGGTCAGGTGTGCCAGGAGACGGCGGATCTCTGCGAGGGTGAGCGGGATGAGGCCGCTGCCAGGTCTTTTGGGGCGATCGCGGCGGTCACCGACAGGTAGGCGTGGGCGAGCAGGGCGAGGGTGGTGTGGCGGTACCAGGCGTCGTAGCGGCGCACTTGGTACTGGTCGAGTCCGACTTCGTTCTTCGCGGTCTGGAAGCATTCCTCGATCGCCCAGCGGGCGCCGGCGACCCGGATCAGGTCCTCGTCGGCGGTGCCCGGTGGGCCGGCACACAGGTAGAACGCCAGCTCGGCGTCCTTGCCCGCCTCGGTCTGTTCGGCGGTGAGGATCTGGCGGCGGACCAGCAGCCACCGCCCCCACCCAGGTGGGGTGTGCTCCCCGATCGACACGGTGGCCACGGCCCAGTCGAACAGCCGTGGCCCCTTCGCCCCGTCGGCGCAGCTCAACCGCTTCCAGGCCTGCTCGGGGGCACTGGCGACGGCGTGATCGGCGCGGCTGGATCCGGCGCCGGCGGGGATGGTCTGGCTGCGCGGCACGGCCACGACGTAGCCGATGCGGCGGCGTTCGCACCAGGTGCGGAACTTGTGGTCCTGCCCGTAGGCCTCGTCCGCGGCGACCCAGGACGCGGGTACCCCGGCGTCCAAGGCGCGGCCCAACATCTGTTGCGCGAGAACGGCTTTGGTGGCGAACTCGACGTCGTCGCCGATCGCGGCGGCCCGGCAGCGGTCCCGGTCGGCGGTCCAGGACTTCGGCAGATACAGCTCCCGGTCGATCAGGGTACGGCCCTTGCCGGTGGCGTAGGCGAGGAACACCCCGAGCTGGCAGTTCTCGACCCGCCCCGCGGTACCGGAGTACTGGCGCTGCACGCCGGCGGATTTGAGGCCCTTCTTCAGGAACCCGGTTTCGTCGACGATCAGCACGCCGGCGGGGTCGCCGAGGCGCTCCACGACGTAGCCGCGCACGTCATCACGCACTCCGTCGGTGTCCCAGTGCGCCGAGTTCAGCAGCCGCTGCATCCCGTCCGGGGTCGCGTCCCCCGCGACCTCGGCCAGCGTCCAGCCGTTCTTGCCCGCCAACGGAGCCAGCAACCCGCGCACATACGCCCGCGCCCGCCGGCGCGGCTCCGCCCGCAGAAACCGGCCGGCGACCTGTGCGAACAACCCATCCAACCCGCCCGCCCAGGCTGCAAGATCCGCATCATCGTCCACAAGATCGAGAGACTAGACCATCAACATCACGAAGTGCGGCTGGAGTATTAGTACTGCAACGGCACTCGGTCAGGGTGGTGGTCGGTGGCCGCGTCGGCGGTAGTGGCAGGTGCGGGCCTGGTGTTGGCGTTCACGGCGCCAGCTCGACCAGTGCATGACGTGGTCGATGCAGGTCAGCGGGGTCAGCGCGAGAGCGGCGAGGAGTCGGCGGATCTCGTTGGCCGACAGCGGGATCAGCCGGCGGGAGCCGGTTCGAGATCCCCCTTTTCCTCCCGGGCGTGCTCGTCGGCGCGGGTGGTGGCGAGGTAGGCCGCGGCCAGCATGGCCAAGGTGATGTG
>DASYJS010000270.1:0-29758 GCA_035996225.1 Mycobacterium sp.
TCCTGGTGTGCGGGGGGTGGGTACGGCGTGGTTGGCGAGGATGGCGCAGGAGATGTCTTGCGTGGTGCCATGGCGGAGCTGGCCGCCAACTTCGCCGCGCCCACCGAGCTCACTGCCATCCTGGAATCTGTCACCGCTCACGCGGTCGGACTCATTGGTCAGGTGGACATTGCCGATGTCCTGCTCATCGACGGGCACCAGTACCAGTCGATGGCCCCGACCGCGGCGCTGGCCGTCGAACTCGACACGCTCCAGATCGACTTGCGGGAAGGCCCGTGCCTGACCGCCGCTGTCGAGGACGAGACGGTCGTGTACTCCGATCTCACTTCGGAGCCGCGCTGGCCACGATTCGCCGCGGCCGCCGTGCAGGCCGGGATTCACAGCATGATGTCGTTTCACCTGTACACCCATCCGACCAAAACGCTTGGTGGCGCCGGTGGTCGGGGCGCGCTAAACCTATTCAGTCACAACCGCTATGAATTCAGCATCGAAGAACGAGTCATCGGTGCGATGCTGGCTACCCACGCCGCGAGCGCGCTGATCGCCGCGGACCGCCAGACACAATTCGAGTCCGCATTGGCGAGCCGAGACCATATAGGCCAAGCCAAGGGCATCTTGATGGAACGCTTCAAAATCGACGCGGTGCACGCTTTCACCCTGATCACGAAGTTTTCCCAGGACAACAACATGCCGGTTCGAATCGTCGCCCAACGCATCGTTGACACCGTTTAGCGCGCACATCGCCGGAGCCGGTCAGTTCGGCCGGCAACAATCTGCGACGCCACCGGTGAGGAATTGTCTCGCAGATAACACTATTGCGCTCACACTGCAGAGAACTCTTATTTTGCCGTCCAGTAACCCGAACGGCGCCGTTCGGCGGCCGATGCTCGAGCGCAGCGGCCCAACATCTGGACATTAACCCATCGGCCAGATTTCTTCTGATTGATTGCAACCCTGACGTTGGCCATCGGCTTGCGCGTAAATTGCCCCAATGTTCTATGTGTGCAGACAGACGGCGCGGTCCACGTGTGAACAATGCTGACCCTTACCGGGCCGGCTAGTTACAAGCGAGTAAAAATCATTACGAAAACGGGGGACCGCATGAGCCGAATGGACCGTCCGCGTTTTGGACGGGTTCGATGAACGGCGCGGCCATCGCAAAGCCCATGAATGCGCTGGGCGAATTCTTTATGCTCAGCGCCGAAGCATTAGTGACTATGCTGCGACGGCCGTGGGCCTGGCGCGAGATTCTCGAGCAGATCTGGTTCGTCGCCCGGGTGTCGATTTTCCCGACCATCATGCTCTCGATTCCGTACACGGTGCTCATCGTGTTCGTCCTCAACATTTTGCTCGTCGAGATTGGTGCCGGCGATCTCTCTGGTGCCGGTGCGGGCCTGGCGTCGGTGACCCAGGTCGGGCCGGTTGTCACGGCGATGGTCGTTTCGGGTGCTGGGTCGACCGCGATGTGCGCCGACTTGGGCGCGCGCACCATCCGTGAGGAAATTGATGCGATGAAGGTTATCGGCGTCAATCCCATTCAGGCTCTGGTCGTTCCGCGCATCATCGCCGCCACCTTCGTTGCGGTCCTGCTGTACTCGGTGGTCGCGGTCACCGGATTGGTCGGTAGCTACGTCTTCGTGGTCTTCGTTCAGCACGTCACCCCAGGTGCCTTTATCGCGGGGATGACCCTGGTCACCGGGCTGCCGCAGGTGGTGATTTCGCTGATCAAGGCGACCCTCTTCGGGCTGTCCGCGGGATTGATCGCCTGTTACAAGGGCTTGTCGGTGGGCGGAGGCCCGACCGGCGTCGGGAACGCGGTGAACGAGACCGTGGTGTTCTCCTTCATGGCCTTGTTCTTCATCAACATCCTGACCACCGCGCTCGGAGTGAAGGTGACCGCCAAATGACCGGTGTCGCAGGCGAGCCGCCGTGGTTCGTCACTCTCGGTCCCAGGCTGGTGGCTTCCACCCGCAAGCTGGGCGAACAGACCGAGTTCTATGGGAAGTCGTTGGCCTCCACCGGTGATGCGGTACGGCGCTACCCGGGAGAACTGCTGCGGCTGATCGCCGAGATGGGTATGGGCACGGGTGCGCTCGCGGTGATCGGGGGCACCGTCGGCATCATCGGCTTCCTCACTTTGACCACCGGCGCCCTTGTTGCGGTACAGGGCTACGACACGCTGTCCAATATCGGTGTGGAAGCGATGACCGGCTTTCTGTCGGCCTTCTTGAACGTCCGAATGATCGCGCCGTGCACCGCCGGCTTGGCATTGGCCGCCACAATCGGTGCCGGAGCGACGGCGCAGCTGGGCGCGATGCGCATCAACGAGGAGATCGACGCGCTGGAAGTGATGGGTATCCGTTCGGTCACCTATCTGGCATCCACGCGGATTATCGCCGGCGTCCTGGTCGTCATCCCGCTCTACGCCGTCGCCGTGCTGATGTCGTTCATCGCGGCCAAGTTCCTCACGATTTATGTTTACGGCCAGTCCCGTGGTGTCTACGAGCACTACTTCTCCACGTTCCTGCGTCCCAGCGACTTGTTGTGGTCGTTTTTGTCGGCGCTGACGATGGCGACGGGTGTGATGGTCGTGCACACCTACTACGGTTTCACCGCCTCAGGCGGTCCCGCCGGCGTGGGCGAGGCTGTCGGTCGTTCGGTGCGGTCATCGATGATCGTCACGGCGTTTGTGTGCCTGATGATTTCGCTGTCCGTCTACGGGCAATCCGGCAACTTCAACCTGGCCGGGTAGCCATATGAGCAACCACATAGAGAGCGGGCCCGGGAGGCAAAATAGACTCCGCTACAGCAGGATTGACCCCATCTGGTGGGCGCCGACGTTGTTCATCCTCATCGGGGGTCTGATCGCGCTGACCGCGGGGGCGTTCTCCGGCAAATTCCAAGCATTCATCCCGCTCACGCTGGTCTCGAATAGGGCGGGACTGGTGATGGAAGATGGCGCCAAGGTCAAGTTGCGCGGTGTAGAAGTCGGCCAAGTCGCGTCGATCGGCACCGACGTGAAGGCGGCTCAGCTACAGCTGAAGATGCAACCAGGTCCGTTCAAATATCTGCCGAGCAACGTCGAGGCGGAGATCAAATCGACTACTGCGTTCGGGTCGAAGTACGTCGACCTGATCGTGCCCGAACATCCCAGCCAAACACCGCTGAAGCCGGGCGCTGTGCTCCAATCCCGCAATGTCACAGTCGAAGTCAACACGGTTTTCGAGAATCTGCAATCGGTGGTCCAGGCCCTCGACCCGGCGAAGCTGAACGCGATCTTGTCGGCGTTCGCGCAATCAGTGCGCGGTAAGGGCGATCGAATTGGACAGGCGATCACCGGCGCGAACGATCTGCTGCTCACCGTCAACCCTCGCATGGAAACGATCCATCGGGACTGGCGGCTGTTTGGTAAGACCACGGCCACCTATTCCGATGCGGCGCAGGATATCCTGTCGATCCTTGACTCGGCGGCGACAACCAGCACCACCCTCACCGAAAACCAGCGGTCGCTCGACTCCCTGCTGCTGTCGGCGGTGGGTTTGAGTCAGACCGGCATCAATGTCATCGGCAGAAACGAATCCAACATCGTGCGGTCCTTCAACCTGCTCGATCCGACCACGGCGCTGCTGAATAAATACTCGCCGACTTACACGTGCCTGTTCCAGGGTGCGCAATGGTACGTAGACCACGGCGGCCGAGATGCATTGGGCGGCAACGGCTACTCGGTAATCCTTGACGCCGCACTGCTTTTCGGCGATGACCCGTACCGGTTCCCGCGACACCTTCCTAAGGTCAATGCGACAGGTGGTCCCGGGGGGAGACCCAGCTGCGGCTCGCTGCCCGACCCGAGTGCGAACTTCCCGGTGCGTGCCCTGGTGACCGACACCGGTTGGGGGGCCGCTCCCGATGAGATCCGCACCACGCCGTGGGTGGGAAATCCATGGTGGGCCAACTACTTCCCGACCACCAAGAATCCTCCGGAAGCACCCCGCTTCAACTATCGCGGGGGGGTGCCGCCACCGCCATGAGAAGGAAACTTTCCAGCATCATCCTCCGTGTCGGGATATTTACTCTCGTCTGCTTACTCTTTACATTCACGCTTATCGCGGTGTTCGGGCAATTGCGCTTCGAGGACCGAACCGGCTATAACGCAGTGTTCACGAACATCTCCGGTCTGAAGTCCGGCAACTTTGTCCGCATTGCCGGGGTGGAGGTCGGCAAGGTCGGCGACCTAACGCTGCATCACGACGGCACAGTCACCGTCGGCTTCGCAGTAGACAATGGGGTGCGACTGACCGAGGGCACCAAAGCCGTTGTGCGCTATGAAAACTTAATCGGTGACCGCTATCTCGCTCTCGAAGAGGGCCCGGGGCCCCCACGCCAACTGCCGCCAGGCACGACGATTCCGCTGGCACGAACGGCGCCCGCCCTGGATATCGACGCGCTGATCGGAGGCTTCCGCCCGTTGTTCCGTGCGCTGGATCCCGATCAGGTCAATGCGCTGTCCGGTGAATTGCTTCGAATCTTCCAGGGGCAAGGCGGCACCCTTGCCTCCGTGCTTTCGCAGACATCGATGCTGACCTCGACCCTGGCGGGGCGCAGCCAGCTGATCGGTGAGCTGATCACCAACCTGAACACCGTGCTGCACACCTTCGGCACGCGCGATCGCGAGTTCTCGGACGGCTTGGACAAGCTATCGCAGTTCGTGGAGGGCCTGGCGCAGCGTAAGGATGACATCTCCACCGGGCTGGCCTACATCAACGCGGCGGCCGGGTCGGTCGCCAGCCTGCTTGTCCAGGCCCGTCAGCCGATCAAGGACGTGGTGCGCGAGACCGACCGCGTGTCTGGGCAGGTGCTTTCCGACCGCGACTATGTCGACGCTCTGCTCAAGGACCTTCCCGACATCTATCAGGTGCTGGCTCGGCAAGGCCTGAATGGGGACTACTTCGGTTTCTACTTCTGCGAAGTGTTGCTCAAACTCAATGGCAAGGGGGGCAACCCGATCTTCGTCAAACTGCTGGGCCAGCCAAGCGGGCGGTGCACCCCGAAGTGAAGCTGAAGCTACCTAAGGTCAAAATGATTGGCCGGCGGAGCCCCGTCATGTTGGGAGTGATGGGCACCGCCATCTTGGTCTGCGTGACCATCGTCGCCTTCCAGTACAACAAGCTGCCATTTATCAAGAACACGAAGGACTATTCCGCGTATTTTTCCGAGGCTGGTGGCATCAAACCCGGTAGTACGGTTCGGGTTTCGGGTATGGGTGTCGGCAGGGTCTCAGACGTCCGCCTGGACGGCACCAAGGTCCGGGTGGGATTCACGGTCCGCGACAATATCGACCTGGGCGACCGCACCGAAGCGGCGATCAAGACGGAGACAATACTGGGCAGCAAGATGCTTGAGCTGACCTCGCGTGGCGAGGGGAAGCTCACGGGCACCATTCCGCTGGCACGCACCACTTCGCCGTATGACCTTCCCGACGCGCTTGGCGATCTGACCACCACCATCAGTGGCCTGGATACCGCCCAACTCTCTTCGGCGCTAACGACATTGGCTAATACGTTTAAAGAAACACCGCCGGATCTCAAACCTGCACTGCAAGGAGTGGCCCGCTTCTCGGAGACCCTCAACAACCGTGATTCGCAGCTGCGGAGCCTACTGGGGAACGCGAACAAGGTCTCGGCGGTACTGGGCCGGCGCAGCCAACAGATCGCCGGCCTGGTAGCGAACTCAAACGCGCTGCTGACAGCGCTGCTGGAGGAACGCTCTTCAGTCGACGCGCTGATGAACAATCTCACTGCGGTGTCGCACCAGATTTCGGGATTGGTCGATGACAACCGGACTCAACTCAAGCCGGCCCTGGACAAGCTCAACGGGGTGCTCGAGGTCCTCGACAATCACAAACAAGATCTGCAGAGCACTTTTAACAAGTTCAGACGATATGCAATGTCATTTGGCGAATGCCTGGGTTCTGGGCCATTTTTCAAGGCCTACGTGGCCAACTTGATTCCCGGCCAGATCGGTGGCCCGGTTCTCGACGCGGATATGTATGACCGGTTCTTAGACCCCAACCAGAAGTTGCCGTCGGAATCGGTGGATCCACCAACCGGTTCTCCGCCGGTCCCGCCGGAGAACGCACCGGTCCCGCTGTGGTCGCAGCCCCCCTCACCGCCGCCCTCGACGCCACCTGTGCGGACCATTCCCCCGCCGTCGCCCCACGAGTTCGACGGGCCGTGAACGTGAGTCATAACACCCTTCGAAGGGTCACCGCCATCAGCCTGGTGACGACGCTGATCGTGGCTTCGTTTCTGGTCGTTACAAAGCTCTGGAAAGATGTTGAAAAGAACACCTATTCAGCGTATTTCGTGGAGGCCAATGGTCTGTTCGCAGGCGACGAGATCAGGATCCTCGGCGTCGCCGTCGGTGTGGTGGACAAGGTCGAGCCGCAGCCCACCGGCTCCAAGGTGACCTTCTCCGTCGACAAACAGTATCCAATCCCGGCCGATGCCCGCGCTGCAATCCTGTCGCCGTCGCTGGTGACTTCTCGGGCAATCCAACTCGTCCCGGTGTACTCGGGCGGCCCCAAATTGAGCGCCGGTGCCTCGATTCCGCTGAATCGCACCGCGGTGCCCGTCGAGTGGGACGACTTCCGTAAGCAGCTGGAAAAGCTGACCGACGCGCTGCAGCCCACAGCTCCGGGCGGTGTGAACTCGGTCGGCGAATTCGTCGACTCGGCCGCGGACAACCTGCGTGGTCGGGGTGACACCGCTCACGATACCGTAATCAAGTTGTCCCAAGCGATTTCAGCACTCGGTGATCACGCCGACGACATCTTCAGCACGGTGCGCAATCTGCAGCTGCTGGTGTCGGCGTTGTACTCCAGCAGCGACCTGCTGGCCGCGTTCAACCAGAATCTGGCCAGCGTGACGACGGTGCTGTCGAACACGCCCAACGAAGTCGCCAATGCGGTAAAGGCATTGGATGGGGCACTGACCGACGTGCGCCAGTTCCTCGCGGATAACCGGGAGGCAATGGGTGTCACAGTCGACCGGCTGAGTTCGGTCACGACCGCGCTCAACGACAGCCGTGCGGATATAAAGCAGGTCCTGCATATCGCCCCGAACGTGTTCCAGAACTTCCTGAACATCTACCAGCCGGCGCAGAGTGCGATGACCGGGATCATTGCGTTGAACAACTTCGCTGATATCCCGCAGTTCATCTGCAGCGCAATCGAATCGGCCTCTCGGGCGCGCTTAGCCCGAGTGTCGAAACTGTGCCTGCAGTACCTCAATCCGATCATCAAAAATCGCATCTACAATTACATACCGGCGGGGCTCAACCCGTTCGTCGGGACGCAGGCGCGACCGAACGAGATCACCTACAGTGAAGATTCGCTTCGGCCCGGCTACACGCCCCCGCCTGACGCGAACACGCCCCCGTTGCCGGGGCCCCCGCCGCAGGCACCGCCACCCGTGGATGGCTCACCGCCGGCGCTTCCCGGGCAGGCCGGCCTTGCCGATCAGCCGGCACCCGCCGAGGGGCAGCCGCCGCCGCAGCCGGGCACGATCAGCTCGATCGAAGTACTGCAGAATCTGATGCTTCCGACGGGCCCATCGTGAGGCGCGCGCTGGCCGGGGCGCTCTGCGTGGCGTGCATCGCCGTGCTTCCGGCGTGCGGATGGCGCGGCCTGAATTCGTTCACCCTGCCAGGCACCGCGGGTGGGGGTCCGGGTTCCTACACGATCCAAGCGCAAATGCCCGACGTCGTGACCATTCAGCAGAACACCCGTGTTCGGGTTGACGACGTCAACGTCGGCAATGTCACCAAGATCGAGATTCAAGACTGGCACGCGCTAGTCACCATGCGCATTGACGGCGATGTCCGCCTGCCGGCCAATTCGACCGCCAAGCTCGGACAGACCAGCCTGCTGGGGTCGATGCACATCGAACTCGCGCCGCCCAAGGATGAGCCGCCGGTTGGCCAACTCAAAAACGGGTCGCTCATCCCGTTGCCGCGCGCGAGCCTATATCCCACCACTGAGCAGACGCTGGCCTCGGTGTCAATCCTGCTCAACGGCGGCGGAATTGGGCAGCTGCAGGAAATCAACCAGGCGATCGCCAAGGCATTCGGCGGCCGTGAAAACGACATGCGCAGTCTGCTGAGCCAACTGGACGAGTTCATCCGCGGCACGAACGACCAGACCGACGACATCATTGCGGCCGCTGAGAACCTCAACAGCCTGGCCGGCCAGGTGGCCGACAAGGATGCGGTGGTCGACAAGGCGTTGACGACCGTGCCCAAAGCGTTGGCGGTATTGGCGGAAGAGCGCACCAAGATCGCCGATGCGATTGATCAACTCGGCAAGTTCAGCGCCATCGCGGCCGACACGATTCATCAGAGCAGGGAATCTCTGGTGAACAACCTGCGCAACATCGCGCCGGTGCTGCGGTCCCTCGCCGACGCCGGGCCGTCCCTCACCAAGGGTCTGGACGGCTTGGTGGCGTATCCATGGCCGGCCTCGACCGCGAGGAACTGGTTCCGCGGCGACTACGCCAACCTCACCCTGGTCGTCGATTTGACGTTGAGCCGCATCGACCAAGGGCTCTTCACCGGCTCACGGTGGGAAGGTAACCTCACCCAGCTCGAACGGCTGTGGGGACGCACAATCGGCATGCAGCCGAGCCCGGCGACGGCGGGCAACCCCCTGACCTATCCCTACCACGACGGGGGATACTGAATGCTGCGCCTGAACCGCAGGACGTGGATCCAATTGGTAGTTTTGACCCTGGTGACCGTAGTTTCCTGTGGCGCAATGGCATTCAACTTTATGAAGCTTCCCCAAACCTTGTTCGGGGTCGGCGAGTACAACGTCACGGTCGATCTGCCGCAGTCAGGCGGGCTCTATAAGACCTCGGTCGTCACCTATCGCGGCACCGACGTGGGTCAGGTCAAGTCGGTCGACGTCACCGCCACCGGCGTGCGTGCGTTGCTCGCGCTGAGATCCGGGGTCAAGGTGCCCTCCGGCGTCCAGGCGTCGGTGCACAGCCGCTCGGCGATCGGTGAGCAATACATCGAGCTGACTCCGCTGCCCGGAAAAGACGGAGAACAGTCGCGGCCGCTCCGTGCCGGCGACATCATTACCGCCGGCCATGTCGATGTACCCGTCGACATCGGACACCTGCTCGACATGACCAACCGTGCGCTGCAGGCGATTCCGCGTGACAACTTGCATACGGTAATCGACGAGGCTAACCGCGCAGTCGGTGGCCTCGGGCCCGAACTGTCTCGTATCGTCGATGGGTCAACTGCGTTGGCCATTAGGGGAGGCCAGACCGTTGACCCGCTTGCCGCCCTGATCGATCAGGCGCCTGCGGTGCTGAACTCGCAAGTTCAGACATCGGATGCGATTGCCACCTGGGCGAATCGAACGGCGGCCATCATGGCGCAATTCAAGGCACAGGATGCTGCGGTGCGAGACCTGCTGACGCAAGGCACTTCCGGCATCGAAGAAGGTCGCGCGCTGCTCGACCGGGTTTCGCCTGCGCTGCCCGTGCTGTTCGCCAATCTGGTGAGCCTCGGCGACATCGCCGTCGTCTACCGTCACGACATCGAACAACTCCTGGTGCTCTTGCCGCAAGGCATCGCGGGCATGGCGGCGATCGTGGTGCCGAGCTCTAACACCAAACAGGAGTACCGGGGCGCCCAGTTGGACTTCAACCTGAACATCAACCTGCCGCCGCCCTGCACGACCGGGTATCTGCCGCCGACGCAGCGCCGCTCACCTGCCAGCGTCGACGCTCCAGACCGCCCGGCGGCAGAGCTGTATTGCCGAGTTCCGCAAGATTCGGAGTTCAATGTCCGTGGCGTGCGCAATATTCCGTGCGAGGCCAAGCCGTGGAAGCGTGCCCCTACCGTCGAGTTATGTGAAAGCGACGAGGAGTACGTGCCGCTCAACGAGGGCTACAACTGGAAGGGTGACCCTAACGCCACTGTCACCGGTCAGGGCGTACCGCAGTATCCGCCGGGGCAGGATCCGCGATTACCACCGCCACGGGGCACGGCGCCTCCCCCACAGCAGGCACCGCTCGCCGTTGCCACCTATGACCCGGTCAATGGTGACTACATCGGCCCCGACGGACACCACTACACCGAGTCCGACTTGGCCCACCCGCGTGCCAAAAACTGGCAGTCGCTTCTGGTGCCGACGCCGTAGGAATGTGAAGGAGAAACATGGCCGACGAGCCCGATACAGCTGAGACCGATGAAAAGGTCACTGAGTCAACGGCGGCCGAAATCGAAGACCCAGTCCAGCCAAACGAGGCGACTGAGGACGACGTCGAGCAGGTCGATGACGTCGACGAGGTCGCTGACGTCGACGAAACCGACGAGGACGCAAACCGACCCGAAGGTCGGCTCGCCCGCTGGCGGCAGCGGGCCGGCAGTCGATTTTCGCGCGCCGGATCGTTGGTGGTTGCCAGCGCGGTGATCGTGGCTACTTTGACGGGATTGGCGGGCTGGCTCGGCTTCCGGGCCTACCAAAAGCACGAGGCCGAGGCCCAGCGCGACGTGTTCGTTCAGATTGCTCGTCAGGGCGCGGTGAACCTCACCACGATCAACTACACCGAGGTCGATGCCGACGTGCAGCGGATCATCGATTTATCCACTGGCGCTTTCCGCGACGACTTTCTGCAACGGTCTAAACCGTTCATCGAGGTCGTCAAGGCGGCGCAGTCGAAATCCGAAGGCACAGTGACCGATGCCGGGCTGGAATCTCAGCGGGGCGATTCGGCTCAGGTCCTGGTGGCCATCGCGGTGAAGTCACGGACCGCGGGCGGCGAGGAGGCACCGCGGGAATGGCGGATGCGAATTGAGGTTCAATCGGTCGGCGACGACGCGAAGGTGTCCAATGTGGTGTTCGTGCCATGACCACACTCAGCGAAGAGACCGAGAGCACCGTGAACTCTGACAAAGAGGATTCGGCAGAAGCACCGCCAACAGAAGCCGAGGCCGAACTTACAACGACGCAAGAAGAATCGGAAGCCGCCGAGGTCGACGAGGCGTCTGACGACGAGCCCGAAACTCGCAGGCGCCCGATCGCATGGTCACGAGTACTCGGCTATGGCGTATTGCCGGCGCTCGCGTTGGTGCTGGCGTTGGCGGCGGGCTACTTCAGGTGGGTTGTTGGGTCGGCCGATGACCTTGCCCTGGCCCGCACCGAATCGGTACGGGTGGCCAGCGAAGACGCTGCTGCCCTGTTGTCCTACAAGGCAGATTCGGCAGACAGGGACCTTAATAATGCGGCGCGTGATCGGCTGACCGGCGATTTCAAGGATGCCTACATCAATTTGATCCGCCAAGTGGTTATCCCGGGCGCAAAAGAAAAGCACATCTCGGCGGTAGCCAAAGTAAATGCGGCAGCATCGGTTTCGGCAAGCGCCAACCACGCCGTGGTCCTGTTATATGTCGACCAGACCGTGACCATCGGTGACGGCGCTCCCACTGATACCCAGCCCGTTGTTCGGGTGGCTCTGGACAAGGTCGATGGCCGATGGCTGGTTTCGCATTTCGACCCCGTGTGATTCGAGGAGGGCGACATGATCGCGCGGATACGCATTTGGCTACGGCGTAGCGCCCGCGTGCTGCCCGTTGCCGTGATCCTTTCGGCGACAGGCACGTTGGCGTCCCCGCACGCACATGCTGACAATAAGCGGCTCAACAGCGCTGTCGTCTCCGCCGTCTACACGTTCCAGCACCAGGCAGGCTGCACGAATGACGTCATCAGGGACAACGCGCTGACGCTGGCCGCCCAGTGGCACGCAGACGACATGATCAGCAACCGAAACATCAATGACGACACTGGATCCGACGGCTCGAGCCCGCAGGACCGCGCCAACGCTGCCGGCTTCCACGGCAAGGCCGCCGAGACGGTGGCGATCAACCCGGCGAACGCAATCAGCAGTTTCGAACTGGTCAACCAGTGGTACGCCAACCCCGACGATATGGCGATCATCCGCGACTGCGCCAACACCAACATCGGGGTGTGGTCGGACAACAGCCTGGATCGCACCGTTGTCGTCGCTGTTTACGGACAGCCCGCCGCCGCACGGCGGTAGGCCCGCTTAATCGTAGACCGGCGTCCACAACGTGTCGGCTACGGCTTGCGCGACATCGTCATGGCTCGTGGTGGCTACCCCGTCTTGGGTGGCGGCGTGATAGACCGCCTCGGCGACCGCCGTCGAGATGACGCGCAGGTTCTGCACATCCGGCAACAGTGAGTCTCCGGTTTCTTTCGGGCTTGCATGCTGGACAACGGCTTTCGCTGCCGCCTGCAACATGCCCGGGGTGACTACCTTGGCTCGGGCGACGATGGTACCCAGTCCGATGCCCGGGAAAACCAGCACGTTGTTGGCCTGGCCGATGGTGTAGGTGGTCCCGTCGTAGGCGACGGGGGCGACCGGGGTGCCGGTAGTGATCAGCGCCTTGCCGTGCGACCACGCCAGCACGTCGGTTGGCATGGCTTCCATGCGTGAGGTCGGGTTGGACAACGGGAAGATCATCGGCCGTTCGCAGGACGCGGCCATCGCTTCGATGACCTCTTGGGTGAACGCGCCGAATACGGCGGAGGACCCCAACAGAATGGTGGGCGACGCAAGCTGGATCGCGTCCACCAATCCCACTCGTTCTCCGGCCGCCACACCGAGTTGGTCACGGTTTTTCGCATACGGCACCTGGAACTCGCGCAAGTCGTC
This sequence comes from Mycobacterium sp., assembly GCA_035996225.1. Taxonomy (GTDB): domain Bacteria; phylum Actinomycetota; class Actinomycetes; order Mycobacteriales; family Mycobacteriaceae; genus Mycobacterium. Next base: position 12,747 of record DASYJS010000270.1, read on the forward strand.
CATGTCGTCGAACAACAAGCCTTGCTTGTCGATCGGCCAGATCTGGGATGTGGCCTGCTCGACGGTGGCGCCATCGGCGATCATCGCGTCACGGATTTGGTCGGCGACGCCGATCCCGGCGGTCCCGGCTCCGAAAACGATCGTTTTCTGGTCGCGCAGCGCGACACCGGTGACATGACATCCGCCGTAGACGGCGGCCACCACTACCGCGCCGGTGCCCTGGATGTCGTCGTTGAAGATGCAGTAATCGTCGCCGTAGGTCTGCAGGATCGTGCGCGCGTTGATCGGCCCGAAGTCCTCGAAATGCAGGATGGCATGTGGAAACAGCCGGTGGGCGGTTTCGATATAGCGGCGGATGAAGGCGTCGTAATCCTCGCCGCGGCGCCGGGCATGGCGGATGCCAAGGTAAAACGGGTCCTGCAGGAGCTGTTCGTTATCGGTGCCGACATCGAGTGATACCGCGATGCAACGACGAGGATCGATGCCGCCGCCGGCGGTGTAGAGCGCCAATTTGCCGACCGCGATCTGGATGCCGCCCACACCCCAGTCACCGATACCCAGGATGGCTTCGGCGTCGGTGCACACGATCAGGTCGACGTCGTCGGCTCCCAGCCCGAACGTTTCGAAGGCGTCGTCGATCTCGTCGGGTTCGTCGATGCTCAGAAATAGCCCGCGCTGCCCGCGGTATTCATCGGAGAAGCGTTGGATGGCCTCCCCGACGGTGGGCGTGTAGACCACCGGCATCAACTCGGGCAGATGATCTTCCAGCACTTTGTAGTACAACAGTTCGTGCCGGTAGTGCAGCTGCTCGAGAAGCAGATTACGACCCAGATCGGTTGCCAGGCTTTGCAATTGATGCCACACCCGGTCGGCTTGTTGTTCGAGGGTGAGAACGGCCGACGGCAGCCGCCCGGTCAACCCCAGCCGCCGGCGCTGTTCGTGCGTGAAGCCGACTCCGCGATTGAGGCTCGGCGAGGACATCGCGAGGGGGATCCGGGGTGTGTGGGCGTCGCTCATCACACCCTCCGTCCGGTGACTGGGCGCATGAAGTCACGGTAGCCCTGATCCCGGTGAACGGATCCTGAAGAGCACTTGAAGGACAGCCGCGACCGCTTTTAACCGCGGGACGAAGCGTTGAGTTGAGACAAGATCGTCTCGGCATCCGACGTTGCGCCGCGGTTGTACGGCAATTTGGATAGCGCCGTCGCCATCGCGCAGGTGTTGGAGACGGCCGCATAGGTCAAGCCCGCGCCGATTGCGGCACCCAACCATTTGAGTCGGGGGACGGCGACGCTGCCGAGAACGGACGAAAGCACGACTGATCCTGCGACCAGACGTACCTGACGCTCGAGGTCCCACCGCTGCGCGCCTCGGTCAACCGCGAAGCCTCGACCCTCCCAATCGGTGATTCCGTTCTGCAGCACACGCCCGTTGGACAGTCCGGCGTTTCGCAGCAGGGCTTGGGCCTTGGTTGAGCGTTGACCCGAACGGCACACCAATACGACATCGCTGTGTTCGTCGAGGCGCCGAGCGATCTCGGTCCCGAGCTGATCAACGACGTCGAGCGGAACGTTGTAAGACCCGGCGATGTGCGAGGTTTCGAATTCGGCAGGAGTGCGAACGTCGACTACGCGCGGAGCCGTGAGCGACTCGAGCAATGTGTGAAGCTCTGGCGAGGTGATGACGTCGGCGGTCGGTGCGCTCATTCTCGGCTCCCTGTTAGGTGGCGGTGAGTCATCAGTACCCGGGCCGGCGGAAAACTACAGATTTTTGATCACAGTGAAGTTTTCGGCGGGGCCTTCATGTCGATGTTGTGATGTTTAGCTTTTCGGCGTTGTCATAGCTGTCGTCGATCAGCACGACGCGGCGATCGTGCCGGTCGAGCAACGCGGCGGCGATCGACGCGCGATAGCCGCTTGCGCAGTGGATCCACAGCTCGGGGTCTGCGGGAATCTCGTCGAGGCGTTCGGACAATTCGTGCAACGCGACGTTGACGGCATCGCGCACGTGGCCGCTGTCGAATTCGCCGGGCTGGCGGACGTCGAGCACGATCACCGTGCCGTCGCCGAGCACAGCGGCAAGTTCGCCGAAGTCGGCGACGCGGTAGCTACGCAGCTCTGTCCCATCGGTCAGGTCGCGGATGTCGCCGCTCGCGCTGCCGGTGAGGCGTTCGACTCCGATGCGGGAAAGCTGACGTTGTGCGTCGGCGATCTGCTTGGTGTCGTCGCCGATCAAGGTCAGCGGCGCGCCCCACGCGTAAAGCCAGCCGAGGTAGTTGACGAATGAGCCGGAGAGCTCGAATCCGTATGTGCCGGCGAGGTGTCCGGCCGCGAACGCGGTTCGGTTGCGTAGGTCGACGATCCATTCGCCGGCATCGATCCGTCTGCGAAGCTCACTCGGGTCGACCGACGCGGGCGGCGACAAATCCGCAGCCGCGGGACCCTTCCGGTTGATCACACCCATATGCGCGTAATAGGCGGGGAACGCCGATAGTCCGGCAAGAAGCTCGTCGACGTAGTCCTGCTCGCCCTGAGTCAGCGCGGGATTATTGCTGCGCTGATCTCCGATGGTGGAGGAGTCGCTGTTGGTGGGTGCGGCCGAGCAGAAGCTACCGAAGCCGTGGGTGGGATAGACCGGAGTTGATGCGGGCAGCTCGTCGGCCAGGCGCCGGACCGAATGGTATTGCAGCCGAGTCAATTCCTCGGTGTTCTCGTCGCCGACCAAGTCGGTTCTTCCGGTGCTGCCGAAGAGCATCGATCCTCCGGTGAAGACCCCTACAACGTCGCCGGACTCCTCGCGCAGCAGGTAGCTGACGTGATGGCGGGTGTGGCCGGGTGTGAGTAGCACTTCCAAATGGATTGCGCCGCTGTCGATGCGGTCGCCATCGCAGACGGCCCGGCGGGAAAACTCGACGTCTTCTCCTGCCGGAAGAACGTATTCGGCCCCGACCGCGGCGGACAGTGCCAGCCCGCCGGTCACGTAATCGTTGTGGATGTGGGTCTCTAACACGTGAGTGATCCGCACGTCGCCCGCCAGCTCCAGCACCCGATCGATGTCGCGCTGCGGGTCGATGGCAACGGCTACTTCACCATCGCTCACCAGATAGCTGCGATCACCCAACCCGGAGGTCTCGATAACCGATACATCCAACATGTTTGTGCCCAATCACGGAGGTCCCTTGAAGTTACTTGCCCACGATCGGGATGAGCAGCGGCGGCGTCCGCCACCGGCGTGTGCCATTTGACAACCGCGGCAGCACGGTGCATCCCTAGCGATGCCCGCCGGACTGCGTGCCGGTGACCGCATCAACCGCCGGCCGTGCCGACGTTGGACTAGCCCGCGCGACCGAGCGCTAGTGCAGATCGGCGCTCAGCGACTAAACGTGGGCGTGGCCCGCATCGGCATCGAGTGGCCGGTATTCGCCCGCGACGCCGCGCTCGTGTGCTTGTGTGCCGTTCCGCAACGATCGCCAGCGATTGCGCATTAGGTGCTGCGCATAGACCTTGTCGCGCTGTGCCTGGGAGAACGCCCAATCCAGGTTGATGGGCAATCCTGCCCAAGCGACCTGTTCTGACGGAAATTCCTGGTCACCCAGGAGATCTTCAGTTGCCACGAGTGCACCCCTCCATCGAGTACGCACCAGTTGTTGACCACATGGTGCGACAGCGATGTTTCGGCCACGAGTGTCCGGCGTTTCGGCCGTATTACGGGTTGTCCGCTGGGGAGGCGATTAGTAGACGTCGCGGTGGTAGCGCTTGTCGGCGCTCAGCGACTGGACGTAGGACGTCGCCGCGTCTGGGTCGAGGTTGCCGTGCTCGGCGGCGATTTCGCACAGCGCGTGATCGACGTCTTTGGCCATCGGGTCGGCACTGCCACACACATAGAGCTGTGCGCCGTCCTGCAGCCAGCTCCACAGCTGGGCCCCGCGCTTGCGCATCAGGTGCTGGACGTAGACCTTCTCCCGTTGGTCCCGGGAAAACGCCAGGTCCAGCTCGGTGAGGAGCCCGTCGGCGTGCATGTTCTCGATCTCTTCGCGGTAATAGAAGTCGGTCGCGGCGTGTTGCTCGCCGAAGAACAGCCAATTGGGCCCGGTGTGGCCGAGCGCACGGCGTTCCTGCAGGAAACCGCGGAACGGTGCGATGCCGGTCCCGGGGCCGATCATGATCATCGGCGTGTCTGACGAACTCGGAGGCCGGAAATTGCTCGATGGCTGCAGATAGACAGCGACTCGATCGCCGGGGGAGCGGTCGGCAAGGTAGGTCGAACAAACCCCGCGGCGTGGGACGCCCTGGAAGTTGTAGCGTACCGGCGAGACCGTCAGGTGAGCTTCGCCCGGGCACTCTTTGGGGCTCGACGAGATCGAGTACAGCCGCGGCTGAAGGCGTTTGAGGACCCTCAGCCACTCGTGGGCCGATGCGGCGACCGGCAGCTGCGCCAGCAGGTCGATGGACTGGCGCCCCCATGTCCAATTGCCCAGGGCGGTTTTGTTTTCCGGCTTCAGCAGCTCTGCGAGTTTCGGGTCGCCGGTGCGCTCTTGCACGAACCGGACCAGGTCCCGGCTGATGTGGGCGATCTCGATTCGCTCGGTGAGCGCGGAGCGCAACGACATCAGACCGTGCTCGCCGACCTCGACAGGGGTTTGCGCGTCCAGTCCGGTGACGGACATCCATTCGTCGACCAGCCGGTCGCTGTTGCGCGGCCACACCCCGAGCGCGTCGCCGGCCTCGTAGCTGACGGCTGCTTCGGGCAGGTCAAATACCAACTGCCGCACGTCTTTTGCTGATTTTGGCTGACTCAGCACGGTGTTGCGGACCATGCCGGTGACCAGCGGGCACTTCTTGCTGTACCTAGGTGCCCCGGGACGGGTTGCCGGGCGCGGGGTGGCCGGGGCCGGCGCCGGTGCGCCACTGCCCGGGCCGACCCGGGTGGGTCTGCGCGTCAGCGTCTCGATGACCCCGCCCAGCCACCCGGCGGCGGCCTCTTCGTAGTCGGGCTCGCAGTCGACGCGGTTGACGATGCGGGTCGCGCCCAGCTCCGCGAGGCGCTCGTCGAGCTTGCGTCCATGACCGCAGAAGTCGTCGTAGTTGGAGTCGCCCAGGGCGAGGATGGCGTATTGGGTGTCGGCCAATTGTGGTGCGCTGTCGCCGGTTAGGGCCCGCCAGAGGGCGGCGCCGTTGTCCGGTGCCTCGCCGTCACCGGTGGTGCTCGTGATCACCAACAGCTCTCGCGTTGTCGCCAGGTCGGCCACCGGGAAGTCGTCCATACTGTGCAACGTGGCCGGCAGCGCAGCCTCGCCGAGGCGGGAAACGACATCGGCGGCGAGGCCTTCGGCATTGCCGGTCTGCGAGGCCCACAACACCACGATCGGAGCCTGCTTGGGGTCAGCATCGGCCGCGGGGGCCTTCGGTGGGTCGGTCGGTGCCTCGGACGTGGGGGCGACCGGTGCGATCGCCGGCATCGAAGGAGGTGGCTCGGTGCGCGCGAACATCCCGGCGAGCAGCCCGTCCACCCACAGCCGGGCGTTGGTGTCGAGCGGGGCGTTGAGCGGCAGGGTGGGCACCCCGGCCGTGCGGCGGCCGACGTCCGTACGCAGTCCGGCCAGCACCCCGGCAAGGTAGGTGCGGCCCAGCGGACCAAGCGCAGGCACCGGTTCTCCTGCCACACCGAGGATTTCGGCGAGGGCGTCAACCCGTGACACGCTGATTTCCGTAACCTCCGTAGGTGCGGGGTCTGCTGTGCCGGCGGTGGTCACCGAAGGCTCGGGCTCGGCGTCGAAATCCGGTGTGGTGACGATGATCTTCGCGACGGTCACCGCACACGCCTTGAATTCCGGTTGGTGGGACACCGGATCTACCGCGTCGTTGGTGACCGCGTTGATCGACAGGTATTCGCCGAAGGCGTCGTTCCAGTGGAAGGGCGCAAAGCAGTTGCCGGGTCGGACCCGGTCGGTGACCACGGCGGGCAGCACGGCTCGGCCACGGCGCGAGGCGATTTCGACCTGGTCGTCATCGGCGATCTCGAGCCGAGCGGCGTCGTCAGGGTGGATTTCGACGAACGGTCCGGGGTTGAGTTTGTTGAGTTTCGCGACCTTGCCGGTCTTGGTCATCGTGTGCCACTGGTGCGGCAGGCGCCCGGTGTTGAGGAGGAACGGGTAGTCGTCGTCCGGCATCTCTTCGGGTGACAGGTGCGGCCGGGCGAAGAACATCGCGCGACCATTCGCCGTGGGGAAGGCCAGCCGTGGCACGCTGCCGTCCGCACGGACCAACCGGGTCTGGCTGACACCGTCGTTGCGGTAGCGGATCGGGTTGCGATCGTCGGTGCTTTCGGGTGGACACGGCCACTGCAACGGGGTCTGTCGCAGCCGGCCGTAGCTGGCGCCGCGCAAGTCGTAGCCTGTCTTGGGATTCGAGAACCGCTTGATCTCCTCGAACACGTCTTCGGCGGAGGCATAGCTGAAGGAATCTGAAAAGCCCATCTCGCAAGCGATCCGGGCAATGATCTGCCAGTCCGGCATCGCCTGGCCGGGCGCCTGCACGGCCGGCTGGAACAGTGTCATGGTGCGCTCGGAGTTGGTCATCACGCCTTCGGACTCTGTCCATAGGGCGGCGGGCAGCAACACGTCGGCGTAGCCGTTGGTCTCGGTCTGGAAGAACGCGTCCTGGGCGATCACCAGCTCGGCGCTCTCCAGTCCCGCCAACACTGTTTTGCGATTGGCAACGCTGGCAACGGGATTGGTGCAGATGATCCAGCAAGCCTTGATCTCTCCGTCGGCCATGCGGGAGAACATGTCGACGGTGCCGGTGCCGACCTCGTCGCGCAACGACCCCCGGGGGATACCCCATTGGTCCTCGACGAAATCGCGGTCGGTCGCCGACGTCACCACACGCTGGCCCGGCAGACCCGGCCCCATGTAACCCATTTCGCGCCCGCCCATCGCATTGGGTTGCCCGGTGAGCGAGAAGGGGCCGCTGCCCGGTTTGCAGATCGCGCCGGTTGCCAGGTGCAGGTTGCAGATCGCGTTGGTGTTCCAGGTGCCGTGGGTGCTCTGGTTGAGGCCCATCGTCCAGCAAGTCATGAAGTTTTCGGCTTCACCTATCCAGCGTGCCGCGGTACGGATGTCTTCTGCAGGGATGCCGGTGATTTCGCTGACCTTGTCCGGGGTGAACTGCTCGAGGAAACTCGGCATCTCGTCCCAGCCGTCGGTGAATTCGGCGATGAATTCGGGGTCGGTGTGGCCGTTTTCGACGATCAGGTGCAGCAACCCGTTGAGCAGCGCGAGGTCTGCGCCGGATGAGATCTGCAGGAAGAGGTCGGCCTTTTCCGCGGTTGCGGTGCGGCGCGGGTCGACGACGATCAGCTTGGCGCCGGCCTTGACACGTTCCATCATCCGCAGGAACAGAATCGGATGGCAGTCAGCCATATTGGCGCCGATGACGAAGAAGACGTCGGCATGTTCGAAGTCCTGATACGAACCAGGTGGGCCGTCCGCACCCAACGACAGCTTGTAACCAGATCCCGCGCTGGCCATGCACAGTCGAGAATTCGACTCGATCTGGTTGGTGCCGATGAATCCTTTGGTCAGTTTGTTCGCCAGGTACTGCGCTTCCAGCGACATCTGTCCGGACACGTACAGGGCGAACGCGTCCGGGCCGTGCTGGTCGATGATTGCCCGCAACTGCTTGGCGGACTGGGTGATCGCGGCGTCGATGTCGATCGGCGCGAGGGACTCGCCGCGCTCGGCCCGTAAATAGGCCGAATCCATTCGGCCCGGTGCGGCCAGCATGTCCGCGGTGGTGGTGCCCTTGGTGCACAGTCGGCCGAAGTTGGCCGGGTGGCTTTTGTTTCCAACAGATTTCGCGACGTGACGGCGGTCGCTCTTCGGATCCGTTGTGACCTGCAGCACCATGCCACAGCCCACGCCGCAGTAGGCGCACATGCTGTTCACGGTGTCTTGGCCGTGTTCCGCAGCCACGCCTACATCCTCCTTTCGAGCGCGCAAGGGTCTATCCGCTAAATAGTGCGACAGGGATGTTTCGGCGCCGGGCGTCCGATGTTTCCGCCGTTTTACGGCTTGATCTCACCGGATCCGGACGCATTTGTGAGGTTGTCTGGAAAACCCGCAGCCGCGCGGGTAACCGCAGGTCAGCGCCGATCTGCGACGTAGCCGAGATTACCCGCGAAGCGCGCCCAATTACCCCTTAGAACAGGGGTTCCGACGAAACAAAGGGGACATTCACAGTTTTCGTTAAGCTCACAATGTGCGTCGTCAGTTTGTGATTTTTCTGATTTTGTTGACCTCAGCTTGCGGTGGAAAACCAACGACACCGCCGGCGTCGTCGCGGGCGGATACCTGCAAGGAGTCCGACGGACCCAGCGCCGACACGGTGCGACAGGCGATCTCGTCGGTTCCCGTCGAGGTTGCGGGCTCGAGCTGGGTTGAGAGCGGCCGCGGACATACCAAGAATTGCCGGTTGCACTGGGTGCAGATCATCCCGACCATCGCCAGTGAATCGACTCCTCAGCAGCTAATGTTCTTTGACCACAACAGACCGCTCGGTACACCGACGCCAAATCCCAAGCCGTACATCACCGTGCTGCCCGCCGGCGACGATGCGGTCACGATTCAGTATCAATGGCAGGTCGGCAACGAAGAACCCTGTTGTCCCAAGGGAATCGGCACCGTTAAGTTCCAGATCGGACCGGACGGCAAGTTGCAAGCGCTCGGCAAGATTCCACACCAATAGGGTTACGGCACAATGACATCCAGCAGCGTTACCGCAAGAATGGGCAAGTGGGTGGGTAGGTCGCGTCACATCTCGCATTGGGACGCAGAGGATCTGGTTGCCTGGGAAGCGGGTGGCAAGACTATCGCGCGGCGCAATCTTTTCTGGTCGGTCGTGATCGTGCATCTCGGCTACTCGATATGGGCGCTCTGGCCGGTGATGGCTTTGTTCATGCCCAGGGATGTCTACGGGTTTTCGGCCGGTGACAAGCTCCTGCTCGGTGTGACCGCGACGCTGGTTGGGGCATGTCTGCGGCCGGCGTATGCCGTCGCGACGGCGGTCTTCGGCGGTCGCAACCTGGCGATGTTCTCGGCTTTCGTGCTGCTGGCTCCCGTTGTTGGCGCGATGGTGCTGTTGGCTCACCCGGGGCTGCCATTGTGGCCGTACCTGGTTTGCGCGGCGGCCAGTGGGATGGGCGGTGGTAATTTCGCGGCCTCGGCCAGCAACGCCAACGCGTTCTACCCGCACCGACTCAAGGGCGCGGCGCTGGGGATTGCCGGCGGGATCGGCAATCTCGGGGTGCCGATGATGCAAATCGTCGGGCTCCTGGTCGCCACGGCTGGAGATCGGCAGCCGTACTGGGTGTGTGCCTTGTATCTGGTGCTGCTGATCACCGCAGGCATCGGCGCGATGTTGTTCATGAACAACATCGTCCAACACCGCGTCGAGCCCGCACGTCTGCGCTCGATCATTGCCGCGGTGGTCTCCACTCGCGACACCTGGCTGCTCTCGCTGCTCTATCTGGGCAGTTTCGGGTCGTTCATCGGGTTCTCGTTCGCGTTCGCTCAGGTACTGCAGACCAGCTTTGTGGCCGGCGGCCAAAGCACGTTCCAGGCCTCGCTGCACGCCGCCCAGCTGGCCTTCATCGGGCCATTGCTCGCCGCGCTGGCCCGCATTTACGGCGGCCGGTTGGCTGATCGGATCGGCGGCGGCCGCGTCACCCTGATGGTGTTTGTGGCGATGGTCCTTGCCGCCGCGATGTTGATCGGGGTCGGCACGTTCGAGGATCCACACGCGGGTCCGGTCAGCGGGTCGGCGATGGCCGGCTACGTGGCGTGCTTCATTGCCTTGTTCGTCTTGGCCGGGTTGGGCAACGGATCCGTGTACAAGATGATCCCGACAATCTTCGGCGCGGCCAGCCGGACCCTGGACCTGAGCGAGACCGAACGCCGCGAGTGGGCCCGGCTCATTTCTGGACTCGTCATCGGCTTCGTCGCCGGTCTGGGCACCCTCGGCGGGGTTGGCATCAACCTGGCACTGCGACAGTCCTACGTCAGCACTGGCACGATGACGTCGGCATTCTGGATCTTCATGGCCTTTTATCTCTTCGCCGCCGTGCTGACTTGGATCAGGTACGTTCGCCGACCACTCGCGACACCGTCGGAAGAGAACGCGCCCGACGCGGTCGGAGCCGGTTGAGCCAACGACCACCGGCGCTCAGTCGGCCAGATTCTCCGGATGCAGCATCTCGGCGTAGCGCAGCGGGTCCGGGATGCCGAAACCGTCGACCAGTGTCTTGGCATGCGGGCGAAGAGCCCGGCATCGGTCGTTGATGCCCCGGGTCACGGCCTTGGCCCGCTCGGTGGACAGATACCGGTGCTCGATGAACCAGGCTTTGTCGTCCTCGATCACCGACAGCGCGTACAGGTCGCAGAGGGTCCCCAGCAGGTCGCGGGCCTCCTCGTTGTCGGTGGCGTCGATCCCAGCGACGAAGGCTTCCAGCACGATTCGGTCGATGTGTGCGCCCGCAGCATGCAGGACGTGATCCTGCACAGCATTGAATGCGTCGAACGCCGACATCTCTTTGGCTTTGCCCTGCAGCCGCCGCGCGACCGACGACAGCAGGTAATTCTCCCGCTCCTCGAACATGTTCACCTGGGTACCGCGGTTGAACAGGCTGCCCTCTTCTTCGCTGTCCTGCCGTGCGTCCACGATCCGCTGCATAATCGCTTCGGCCGCAGTGCGTTTCATCACCCGGTCACCGACGGTGCTGGCGGCAAACCGCACCCAGTCGACCGGGCTCATGCCCTTGATGTCGTCGGCGTAAGCGGTCAGCAGCTCCTTGGCCACCAGCTGGGTCAGTACGTGGTTGTCGCCCTCGAAGGTGGTGAACACGTCGGTGTCGCCCCTCAGCGCGATCAGCCGGTTCTCGGCCATGTAGCCCGCGCCGCCGCATGCCTCCCGGGCCTCCTGAATGGCCCGGCTCGCGTGCCAGGTGTTGGCCGCCTTCAGGCCGGCGGCACGCGATTCCAGCTCACGCTGCTCCTCGGCATCCGCGACGTCGGAGGTCTGCAGGTCGTGACACTTCGACACCAGCTCGTTCTGCGCGAATTGCAACGCATATGACTTGGCGATCAACGGGAACAGCCGCCGCTGATGTACCAGGTAGTCCATGATCAGCACTTCACCCTCGTCGTCGGGTGCGCGGAATTGCCTGCGCTCCAATGCATATCGGGTGGCGATATCCAGCGCGACGAGGGCCGCGTTGCCGGCGGCACCCCCGACCGTGATCCGGCCACGGATCAGCGTGCCGATCATCGTGAAGAACCGGCGGTTGGGGTTCTCGATCGGTGAGGTGTAGGTGCCGTCCGGCGCGACGTCGCCGTACTTGTTCAGCAGATTTACCCGCGGCACCCGGACCTGGTCGAACATGATGCGGCCGTTGTCGACGCCGGGCAGCCCGCCCTTGTACTGGCAGTCCGACGTCGTGACGCCGGGCAGATCGTTGCCATCTTCGTCACGGATCGGCACCAAGAGGCAGTGCACGCCGTGATTGACCGGCTCACCGTCCTCGAAGGTGATCAGCTGCGCGAAAACCGATGCGAAACGCGCGGTTTCGGCCGCCCCGCCGATGTAGTCCTTCCGCGCGGACGGGGTCTCGGAGTGGATGACGAATTCCTCGGTCTCGGCGTCGTAGGTCGCGGTCGTCTCCAGCGCCTGCACGTCGCTGCCGTGACCCGTCTCGGTCATCGCGAAGCACCCGAGCATCTCGAGGTTGATGATCTTCTTCACATACGCTTCGTGGTGGCGTTCGGTGCCCAGGTTCTCGACGGCGCCGCCGAACAGACCCCACTGCACTCCGGCCTTGACCATCAAGGACAAGTCCGACATCGCCAGCATCTCGATCATCGTGACCGCCGCGCCGACGTCGCCGGTGCCACCGTGCTCCTTGCGGAATCCCTCGTCGGAGATGCCCGCGCCGGCGATGAGCGCCATCTGCTCGGCCACCTTGGCGCGGGCCAGCACCGTGTTCGGCGTGTAGTGCGGGCGGAACTGTTCACGCGACAGCCATTCCCGCGTCTGGTTCTTCACGTCGCGGAAACGCCCGTCCAATGCGTTGCGCAGGTATTGGGCAGTGGTTGTCGTGTCTGGCGCCATAACCCGACGGTAACCTGCCGCTGGCGCCGCGGGAACAACCCGAGGTATTAGATAGCTTCATGTCCCAGCCCGACACCCCGTCCCCGAACCCGGCGTACGACGTCGGGCACACCCATCCCGATGTCAGCGGCGGCTGGCTGCGTGCGGCGACCTTCGGCGCCATGGACGGCCTGGTCAGCAACAGCGCCCTGATCGCCGGTGTGGCCGCCGCCGACAGTGTCCGCGCGGTAATGGTCAGCGGCATCGCCGGCCTATTAGCCGGCGCCTTCTCGATGGCCCTGGGCGAGTACTCGTCGGTGACCACGGCCAATGAGCAGATCGAATCCGAGGTCTACGTCGAACGTCGCGCCCTGCGCACCCGCCCGCACGCCGAGCGCGCCGAAATGATCAGCATGCTCGTCGACATGGGCATGAGCGAGGAAACGGCCGCGACGGCCACCGACGAAATCCACCGCGACGAGAACCGCGCCGTCGGCTTCCATCTCGTCCAGGAGATCGGTCTGGATCCGACCCAGAAGCCCTCGGCCCGGCTGGCCGCGGCCGCGTCCTTTGTGATGTTCGCTATTGGTGCGGTAATTCCGCTGATCCCTTACCTCCTCGGATACGGGTCCTTGGCAATCGGTCTGGGCTGCGGCGCGGTCGGCCTGCTGATCGCAGGTGGCTTGACCGCTCGGTACACCCGCAAACCGGTGTGGTGGGCGGCGGGCCGGCAGCTGATGTTCGGCGCCGTTGCGGTCGCCGCCACGTACCTACTCGGTCTGCTCGTCGCGTCGCTGATGTGATGCCAGCGCCGGGCGGGTTGCTTATCGTGCCGAAATCGGTTCTGCCACAGATGCATTGACCATGTCGACGAGCAACAGCGTCACGCTGGGAGTTCCTGCTGTTCGGGATGTAGTGGCCGCTGGCGGATTTCGCGTGTCGGTGGCCGAAGCCGGTAGCGGACAAACCCGGCCCACGCCGCGCCGAAGATAGCGAGCATGATCATGTCGAACATCCACCAGCCGGCATAGTGGGTCCACATCTCGACATCGCCGGCTAGGGTGTCGACCCGGTGTAGATCGACGGTTGAGGCGGAGGCCGCGAACCCCCACTGGGCCGGGATGAACCAGGAGATTTGGTCGTAGCCCCAGGTGCCCGCCAGGGTGATCAGACCTCCGGCGAACAGCAGCGAAGCCAGGATCACCGGCACGGCCAGTGGCAGAACCTCTCTCAGCGACTTGCCCAGCGTCGACAGCGCCAGACCGACGATCGCCGAGACGATAGCCGTCAGTGCGACGGTCACATACAGCTCGACGGTGGCGTTCGGCAGCAAGGCGGCGCTGTGCACGGGCCGGCCTTTGTCGGCGATCACGATGGCGAACAGGATGGCCGTCAGGAGGGCCGCGGCCACGCTGAAGAAGACGATCTTGGCGGCCAGGTAAGCGGAAGTCGAAAGCCCGACAGCTTGCTCGCGGCGGAAGACGCGTCGCTCGCCGACCAGGTCGCGAATGGTCAGCGCGGTGCCCAGGATCACCGCGGCGATGTTGAGCGCGGCCAGGATCTCGACGGCTTCATGCGGGTTGCGGCTTGTCGCGGCGGGTCGGTCCAGGCCCGAATCGCCGGGAATCAGCAGGGTCAGCGCTGCCAATGCGAACGGCAGCGCTACCAAAAACAGCGAGTAGACCGGGTCGGCGACCAGCAGCCGAGCTTGGCGACGGGCGACCAACCAGGCTTGCCGTGTCCTGGTGAGTCCTGGCTGCGGCGGCCAGGGTGCGGACACCTCGGGCGGTACCGGCGGGTCTTGTGCCTGTTGCCGGGCGCTGAACGCGCGGTGGGCACCGTCGGGATCGGCACGTATCTGGGTGAGGACTTCGGACCAGTCGGCGGTGCCCATCGCGGATTCGATCTGCAGGGGAGCTCCGGCGAAGGCCATGCTCCCGGCAGGCGTGAGCAGCAGTACCTGGTCGCACAGGTTGAGGTGGGTCAGCGATGTCGTTGCCAGCACGACGACACAGCCGAGGTCGGCCTGGCGTCGCAGCACTGCCATCACGTGAGCTTCCTGCGCCGCATCCAGTCCGGCGCTCGGTTCGTCCACCACGAGCAGTGTCGGTCTGGTGATCAGTTCGATCGCCACCGATGCGCACCGGCGCAGCTCCGGTGACAGTTTGCCGATTGGGGTCGTGCGGTGCGGCGTCAGTTCGAGATCATCGAGAACCTGGTCGACCACCCGGTGGCGTTGCTCCCGCGGGGTGTCGGGTGGCAGCCGCAGTTCGGCGGTGAAACTCAGGGCTCGTTCGACGGTCAGCCGTCGGTGAATTCGTTCGTCGCGCGGCACCACCCCGATGCGGGTGCCCATGGCCTCGGGTTCGGCGTACACGTCGTGACTGTCGACCGTGACCAGTCCGGCGCTGGGCGATCTGGTGCCGGCGAGCACCCCGAGCAGCGCCGAATTGCGTGCGGCGGACTGCCCGGCGACCGCGGTCAATGTGCCCGGACGCGCCGTGAACGAGACATCCGTGAAGATTTCGTGCCCGTCGGCGCCAAGTGCCAGCCGGTGTGCGTTGACGCCGAACGTGCGCGCGCCGGACTTCAGTGGCAACCGATGGGTCGTGCTCGGCTCTTCGGTGCGGAATGCGGGGCGGCTTGCGCGCAGCTTGCGTGTCGCGTCGCCCATCCGCTCGATCAGACCGCGGCCTTTCGGCTGCTCCTCCGTCGCGATGGGCGGCGCCGCGGGTGGCGGTGGTTCCAGCGGTGGTGCTTCTGGCGGTGGATATGACGGCGGTGGTGCTGGTGGCGGTGGTGCTTGTGGCCATGGATATGACGGCGGCGGCGCGAACGACGCGGTGGGCGGCAACGGTGGCATGGCTGGCGTGGTTGGCGGGCCTGTCGGCGCGATCGGCAGCACCGGTGGCGGCGGCAGCGGCCGCTCGGCGGGTGGCGGTGGCGGTGGCGGTGGCGGTGGCGGTGGCGGTGGCGTTATCCGCATTCGCTGGGTGGGTTGCTGGGTCGGAACCTGCAGAGGGGGTTGGTTTGGCATAACCGGCGGCGGCTGTGGAGGCGCGGCGGGCCGCGGCGGTGGAGGCAGTGGAACCGGCGGCGGCTGCATGGGGGGTGGCGGTGGGGGAGGTGCGTATTGCGGCGGACCGGGCGGCGGTCCGGGTGGGCCGGCCGGCGAGCCAAGCCGGAAAACCAGCCGTGGCCCTAGCTGGGGATCACCGAGCGCGATCGCCTGGCCGTCGCGGATGTCGACCGTCGGAACCCGAGCGCCGTCGGTGAAGATGCCGGTCCGGCTTCTATCGATGCCGACCCAGCGGGTTCCGGCAAAGCGCAGCAGCAGATCGAGGGGCGGAACCGGCGGGGGCGGGAGGGCGAAGCCGAGGCGGTCCAGCGGGATGTCGTACCCGCTGCCATACCCCACGATCACGTCGCGGCCCGGGGCAAAGACGTATGTCATCGAGCCGACGAAAACGGTGAGCGGGGAGGCCGGGAACGCGGAAGCCACTGTCTAAGTGTCTACCCGGTGGCGGTGGTCCACTCGCTAGGGGTGGGGGCCGGTCACAGCGTGTTGCGCCGCGGTGTGACCGCAGCATTGTCGAGAAGCCGGCGTAACACCTGGACGGCGTCCGTCAGCACCTGGCGGTCGCCCGGTTCGAGCATGGCCAATTGCGGCGCGATCGCAGCGGCGCGGTCGGCCCGAACCGCGTTCAGGGTGCGTCTGCCTAGGGCCGTAATCCGGATCCGGACCGCCCGGGCGTCGACGGGGTCGACGCTTCGGCTAACCAGGCCGGCGTCTTCGAGCCGTCGCACCTGAGTGGTCATCGTCGGCTGAGAACAGTGATCGACGGCAGCCAGGTCGCCGATGCGCGCTTCTCCATGCGCCTCGATGGTCGCGAGCAGTCTGGCCTGCGCCGACGGCAATGGCATCTGGATGCGCTGCGTGGCCAGCCGGTTCAGCCGCGCGACCACAGCGAGCAGGTCCGCCCCTAGTCCCTGCTGAAGTGCGATGTTTGCGGTGTCGACCACTTTTTCCATGTACCCATGGTTGCATAGCTTTGCTATGCGAGACCAACCGCACACACTTCGCCCGAGAACCAGCAAGACCGGCACCACAGCGTTGATTGGCGGCGTACGGGATTCGGACCTGGCACAATCGGGAAAGTGACCGCGCGCAGCAGTCGGCACCGCACGGGGGGACCGTTGCAGCCGAACGAGTTAGCCCAGGCCGCGGTGATGGGGGCGCTCTGTTCGGTGACCGCAATCATCGCCGCGGTCATCCCCTTTGCTCAGGGATTAGGGGTGCTGGGCACCGTACCCATGGGTCTGCTCGCCTACCGCTATCGCCCTCGGGTGCTGATCGCTGCGGCGGTTGCCGCCACCGTGATCGCCTTTCTCATCTCCGGGCTGGGTAGTTCGGCGATGGTCGTCGATGCCGCCTGGGTTGGCGGGATATGCGGGATCGTCAAACGCAAGGGCCGCGGCGTACCCACGGTGCTTGTCTCGTCGCTGATCGCCGGATTGATTTGGGGCTCGGCATGGGTCCTCGTCTTCGCGGTGCTGACTCGCTTGCGGCAGTTGATCTTTGGGGTACTGACCGCGAACGTCAACGGCGTCGCCGCATTCCTTGGCTGGATACACCTATCGGGGGTGGCCGCCGCGCTAAAGCGATACGTCGCCGATGGGCTGCATTACTGGCCGTGGCTAGTGCTGCCCTATCTGGTCTTCGTCGTCGTGGCCGTGACGCTGATCGGTTGGTCGGCGCTGTCCCGTCTGCTGGAGCGGATGGGCGACATTCCCGATGTCCACAAATTGGATCCTCCCGAAACCGCCGGGGCGCAGGACGACCGGATCGGTCCGGTGCCGGTGCGGTTGGAC
>DASYJS010000271.1:0-24782 GCA_035996225.1 Mycobacterium sp.
TCGATCGCGACAATCCATGCGGCGTTGGACGCCGGGATCAACTTCATCGACACCGCAGACGTCTACTCTCAGGGCGAGTCCGAGGTCATTGTCGGGAAGGCGTTGGCCGGGGCTCGGCGTGATGACGTGGTGCTCGCCACCAAGGTCCACGGCCAAATGGGCGTTCCGATGGGCGCCCGAGGCGGGGACCCCAACATGCAGGGCAACTCACGCCGCTGGATCGTGCGGGAAGTCGAGAACAGTCTGCGTCGGTTAGACACCGACTGGATCGACCTCTACCAGATACATCGGCCGGATTCGGACACCGACGTCGAGGAGACACTTTCCGCACTCACTGATCTGCAGCGGCAAGGCAAGATCCGGGCCTTCGGCTCCTCGACCTTTCCCGCTCACCAGATGGTGCAGGCGCAGTGGGTCAGCGAGCGGCGCGGCCTCGGCCGGTTCGTCACCGAGCAGCCGCCCTACTCTTTGCTGGTGCGGGGGATCGAGGCCGACGTCTTGCCGGTTGCGCAGGACTTCGGGATGGGCGTGCTGCCGTGGAGTCCGTTGGCCGGTGGCTGGCTGTCGGGCGGCTACCGCAAGGACAAGGACCTGCCGGAGTCTATGCGCCGCAACCGGATACCGGGACGCTTCGACATGTCGAGTCCGGGCAATCAGCGCAAACTCGAGGCCGCCGACGCGTTCGGGAAACTTGCGGACGACGCCGGTCTATCGCTGATTCACGTGGCTTTGGCTTTCGTCATGCAGCACCCGGGGGTCACTGCACCGATCATCGGCCCGCGGACCATGGACCATCTCCAGTCGCAAATCGGAGCGGCCGAGGTGACACTGTCGACCGACATCCTCGACGCGATCGACGAGATCGTGCCGCCAGGCGTGACGCTCGCCCATTCCGACGCCGGGTATCAACCGCCGTCGCTCAGCGACCCGTTCCTACGACGCCGTCGCACCGTCTGAGTTTCAGGGCTACGGCGCGTAAAGTCGGTTGCGCGAGCTAGGCGACCGCTGAGCACCAAACCAACAGGAGCGCAACAGTTTACGCTTGCTATCGGGTCAGCACGGCTTCGATGGCGCCGACGACCTCGGGCGCGTCCGGTTCCGTCCTGGGCCGAAACCGATTGACCACCTCACCGTCGGGGGCGACCAGAAACTTCTCGAAGTTCCACTGGATGTCGCCTGCCTGGCCATCGGAATCGACGGCCTTGGTCAGTTCGGTGTACAGCGGGTGGCGGTCGTCGCCGTTGACGTCGGTCTTCTCCAGCAGCGGGAACGTCACCCCGTAGGTCGTCGAGCAGAATTCCTGGATTTCGTCGGCCGTGCCGGGTTCCTGGCCCATGAACTGGTTGCACGGGACACCGACGACCGTCAGGCCCCGGTCGCTGTAGTCCTTGGCCAGCTTTTCCAATGCCGTGTACTGCGGAGTCAGTCCGCACTTGGAGGCTACGTTCACGACCAGCGTTGCGCCGTCTGATAATTCGGCTAGCGTGGTCGGCTTGCCATCGAGGGTGATCAGGGCGATGCCTTTGAGGGTCACGCCAATGACGCTAACACTGTCTATCGCCGCAGCCGACGGCGCAGATCGGATTCGTACAGGCGACCTGATCAGTGGCTGATGTAGACGGCCTTGGTGTTGAAGTAGGCCTCGATTCCCTTGCGGCCACGCTCGCCGCCCCAACCCGACTGCTTGTGGCCGCAGATCGGCATCGAGGGGTCGGCCCCGAGCGCGCAGTTCACCCAGACCTGGCCGGCGCGAAGCTCGTTCGCCACGCGATGAGCGCGGCCGAGGTTTTCGGTCCAGATGGCGCCGGCGAGCCCGTACTCCGTGTCGTTCGCGGCGGCGAGCGCCTCCTCCTCCTCGTCGAACGGGATTACACAGCCGACCGGCCCGAAGATCTCCTCGCGAATGAGCCGCATGTCGGGCGTGGTGTTGGTGACGATCGTCGCCTCGTAGAAGAAGCCGCGGCGGTCCATCCGCTTGCCGCCGGTCACCACCTGGGCCCCGGCCGCCACGCCCTGGTCCACGATGCCTTCCACGCGCTGGCGCTGCTTCTCGCTGATCAGCGGCCCGAGCACCGAGTCGGGATCGTCGCTGCCGCCCATCGGCAGCATCTTGGCGAAGGCGACGAGGCCGTCCACGACCTGGTCGTAGATGCCGCGCTGGACGTAGATGCGCGAGGTGCAGGAGCAGTTCTGTCCCGAGCCCGCGAGCAGGCCCAGGCCCGCATTCATGATCGCCTTGTCGAGGTTGGCGTCGTCGAACATGATCAGCGGTGACTTGCCGCCGAGCTCGAGGGTCAGGCGCTTGAGGTTGCCTGCGGCCGCCTTGACGATCAGCCGGCCGACCTCCGTCGACCCGGTGAACGCGATCTTGTCGACGTCGGGATGCGCGGCGAGCGCCGCGCCGGCGGTCTCGCCGTAGCCGGTGATGACGTTGAAAACGCCGTCGGGCAGCCCCGCCTCGCGGAAGATCTCCTCCAGCTTCAGCGCGGTGAGCGGCGTCTCCTCGGCCGGCTTGAGCACGCAGCTGCAGCCCGCCGCGAGCGCGGGCGCGGCCTTGAGCATCGCAACGAAGAACGGGCCGTTCCAGGGAATGATCAGGCCGGCGACGCCGACCGGCTCGAGCTGAGTGAAGTTGTGGTAGTTCTCGTAGTGGCCGAGCAGGCCGTCGGACACGACGTTGCTCGACTCGCCGTGGATCTTGCCGACCCAGCCGGCGTAGTACAGCAGCATGTCCATCGACACCTTGATGATCTGCTGCGCGGCCACCGGGTTCATCCCGTTGTCCTTGGACTCGAGCCCGGCAAGTTCGTCGGTGCGTTCCTTGACGATGGCCGCGGCGCGGAAGAGCACCTCAGCGCGGCGGGCGGCGGGCAGCTTGCGCCACACCCCTGACTCGAATGTCTCGCGGGCCCGGGCCACCGCCGCGTCGACGGCCGCTTGGTCGGCATCGACGACCTCGAAGATCTGCTCCTCGGTGGACGGGTTGAAGACCGGAATGATCCCGCCCGAGCCTTGGTTTTCGACCGCGGGGTCGAGGTCGATGGCGTTACTCAATTACCTTCATCCTTTCGTCGAGCCGCTCCGGCATGGAGAAGCGCGATGCCTTCAATTCGTTGGGAACCCTTGGCCCTGCCACGAACGCCGGCCTGGATCTCGACGTCGTAGGGACCGAAGTCAGCGGATTGTGTCGTGCGGCAGTACATCCCGGGTAGTCATTCACTCAGTGAACACGGTCGCCATAGGCGTGGTTAGACGGCTAACCTGAGTGAGGTTACGCGCTTAACCTAGGGCCGTCCAGTAGGGCCTTCGGCGGCCCAGCGGACATCGAAAAAGCGCCTGCCGGTAGCCGACACGTCACCGAGCGTCGTGCTGTCATTAGCGGCGGCCGCAAAGCGGATAAGCGATTTACCGAAGCCGCCTGCCCGCCAGAACGTCACGTTTACGCCTCTTGCAGCGAAAAGCTGGCGACGCGGGCGCGGTGAATGATTGTCTTGACGGAACCGCAGCGGGCAGCGGTAGGCGACGGACCCTGGGCATAGTGACATTTCGAAAGGGATGGCAGTGGTTTTCCGGGCAGATCAGGAGATCGGCCGCGATCTCGCCGCCTTCGACTGGGAGTCCACCCCGCTCGGGCCAGTGGACGCATGGCCACAAAGCCTTCGCACCGCCGTGAACATTCTGCTGTCATCGCGGTTTTCGATGTGGATGGCGTGGGGCCGGGAGCTGACGTTCTTCTGCAATGCCGCCTATCGCCGCGACACCCTGGGTCGCAAATACCCCTGGGCGCTCGGTCGTCCCGCCAGCGAGGTGTGGTCGGAGATCTGGGATGACATCGGTCCGCGGATCGAGAGCGTGTTGGCGACCGGGGAGGCGACCTGGGACGAGGCCTTACTGCTAATCATCGAGCGGTCGGGCTACCCGGAGGAGTCGTATCACACCTTCTCCTATAGCGCGCTGCGTGACGACGACGCGCGCGTCGTCGGGATGCTCTGCGTGGTCAGGGAAGACACCGATCGGGTGATCGCTCAGCGGCGAATGGCGACGCTGCGGGACCTGGGCTCTGATCCAAGCGTCGTGCGCACCGAACGTCAGATGCTGGATTACGCCGCGCACCAACTCGCTAACAACCCTTACGACCTCCCGTTCACGCTGACCTATCTGTTTGGTGACAACGGCGAGGCGCAGCTGGCCGGGGCCAGTGGAATCACGCCTGGGCATCCCGCGGAGTCGGAAATACTCACCGCGAGCGGCCTGTCCGCGTGGCCCACCGAGAAGCCGGCGCAGGGTGAAACAGAACTGATCGAGCTCGACGGTGACACATCGAATCTGCCTACGGGCGCCTGGTCGGAGCCGCCCGCCCAGGCGCTTCTGGTGCCGCTGTTACGGCATGGCACGGCGCCAGTCGGATTCCTGGTGGCCGGGCTGAACCGGCACCGACGGCTCGACGACGGCTACCGCGGCTTCGTGGAGCTCGTGGCCGGGTACATCGCCGCCGGCGTGAGCAGCGCGCGCAGCTATCAAGCTCAACAGCAGCGTGCCGAGGAGCTGGCCGAACTCGACCGGGCGAAGACGGCGTTCTTTTCGAACATCAGCCACGAATTCCGCACTCCGCTTACCTTGATCCTTGGACCGGTCGACGAGTTGCGTGGTCGGGCGACCGATGTCGATAAGCAGGCACTCCGAGAGCTCGAGCTGGTTCACCGGAACGGCCTGCGGCTGGCGAAGCTGGTCAACACACTGCTGGACTTTTCGCGCATCGAGGCGGGGCGAATGCGGGCCCGATTCGAGCCCGTCGACTTGTCAACCGTTACCGCCGATCTGGCCAGCGTCTTCCGTTCGGCGATTGATCGGGCCGGCTTGGCATTCAACGTGGACTGCCCGCCGCTGGACGAACCGGTTTATCTGGATCACCAGATGTGGGAGAAGGTGATCCTCAACCTGCTATCCAACGCATTGAAGTTCACCTTCGAAGGCTCCATCACGGTCGGGGTGAGCCGCGACGACACCGATGCCATTGTCACGGTGACCGATACCGGGATTGGGGTACCTGCCTCGGAGATGCCCCGGCTCTTCGAGCGTTTTCATCGGATCGAAACCGCACGCGCGCGCTCCACGGAGGGCAGTGGCATCGGGCTTGCTCTGGTCAAGGAGCTCATCGGGTTGCACGGTGGCACCATCACCGTCGACAGCCGAGAGGGCGTCGGCACACGCTTCGTCATCCGTTTGGCCTTCGGCGCGGCCCATCTGCCGACCGACGAAGTCTCGGCACCACCGGAAGCGCGTCCGATACCCGGCGCGATCGCCGAACCGTACGTGCAGGAAGCCTTGCGTTGGCTGCCCGGCGACACCAGCGTCACACCGTCCGACACGAGTACCACGGCGATGATGACCGCCACCGCACCGGCCGGGAAAAATGGCGAGCGGACCCGCGTGTTAATCGCCGACGACAACGCCGACATGCGGGAATACCTGACCAGCCTGCTGCAGACTTCCGGCTACCAGGTCAGTGGTGTCACCAACGGGCAGCAGGCGCTGGCGGCCATCGACGCGCAGGCTCCCGACCTCGTCATCAGCGACGTGATGATGCCCGGGCTGGACGGTCTGCAGCTGCTCGCGGCGCTGCGGAGTGACCCGCGCACCGCTGCGTTACCCGTGCTACTGCTGTCAGCACGCGCGGGACAGGAAGCCTCCATCGAAGGCTTGCTGGCCGGCGCCGACGATTATCTCGTCAAGCCATTCGCCGCCGCCGAGCTCCTCGCCCGGGTGCGCGCCAACGTCGAGCTGTCGCGGTTGCGCAGCCACCACGCCCGCTGGCGCACCGCCCTGGTGGATTCGCTGCAGGAAGGGTTCTTCGTCTGCGACGAACACGGTGCCGTCATCGAGATCAACGCCGCGTTCACCGAGATCCTCGGGTACGGCTCCGAACAGTTGCCCTATGAACCTGCCCATCCCTGGTGGCCGCACGCCGACACCGAGCCCGACGCTCACCGGCAGGTCGAGTCGGTCTTCGGCCAGCTGCTCAACGAAAGCCACGGCGCTTTCACCGCTCCGGTAATCCACCGGGACGGGCACCGGCTGTGGGTCGCGGCCAGCTTCAACCATGTCGACGACCCAGACACCGGCCGCCGAATCATGGTGGGCACCCTGCGCGACATCACGACCGAGCACTACATCGTGCAGAGCCAGGTTGCCCTCTCCGGATTGAATCAGCAACTGGCGCAAGCAGAGTCGCTTGATGACACCCTGCAGGGCGCGGCCGAAGAACTACGCCAGACGTGGAACGCTCGCCGCGTTCTAGCCGCGACGTTCGCCGGCGACGCTCCTCAAGACGCCGTGCCGGCACTCGTGTGCGCCGGCGAGCCCTGCGACTGGGCCGAACTCCCGCCACGCCATCGGCAGCTGATCGAGTCGCTACGCGATTCCGACCTGCTCACCACGGTCACCGGAGAGGCGGGTACGGCAGGCATTTCGCTGCAGCATCCCCGAGGAGTGCTGGTCGTTTGGGTCGACTTGTCGGAGCAACGCCCGTTCATCCCGGAGGATCACAACCTGTTGAAGGTTCTGGCCGGGCGGCTCAGTCAAGGCCTGCACCGCGTCTACCAGCTGGACGAGCAACGCGAAACTGCCCTGGCGCTGCAGCACGCGATGCTCGGCCCGGCGACTCTGCCGGGAGGCTTTGCTGTCCGGTATCACCCCGCCAGCCACCCGCTGCAGGTTGGCGGCGACTGGTATGACGTCGTCGATCTCGACGACGGGCGCGTCGCGTTGATCGTCGGCGATTGTGTCGGCCACGGCTTGGCCGCCGCGACGGTGATGGGTCAGCTCCGAAGCGCGTGCCGTGCGCTGCTGCTCGACCAGCCCAGTCCCAGTGCGGTCCTCGCTGGTCTGGACCGCTTCGCCGCGCGTCTGCCCGGCGCCCGCTGCACCACCGCGTTCTGCGCGGTGCTCACCCCAGACACGGGTGAATTGGTGTACTCCAGTGCGGGCCACCCACCGCCGATCATGGTGCTTGCCGACGGAACCGTCACGCAGCTCGATGGCGGACATGGGCTTCCGCTGGCCCTGCGAGTGGAGTGGTCTCGGCCCGAAGCCCACGTGACGATGCCGGCGCGGGCGACGCTGTTGCTCTACACCGATGGTCTGGTCGAACGCCGTGGCCGTTCGATCGACGATGGCATCGCCAGTGCCACCGATCTCATTCAGTACGGCCGTTCGCAGTCGCTCGACGAGGTGGCAGACCATCTCATGTTGCGGCTCGAGCCAGGGGGCGGCTATTCAGATGACGTCGCCTTGCTGCTGTACAGGCAGCCCGCCCCGCTGGCCATGGAATTCGGCGCCGACGTCAATCACCTCGCCCCGAGCCGTGCTGCGTTGCGCAGCTGGCTAACTCAGGCGGGGATCGAGTCCGACCAAATTCAAGACGTACTCACCGCCGCAGGTGAAGCCGTCGCCAACGCAATCGAACACGGGTGCCGCGATCACGGCGAGGGCACCGTCTCGTTGTGCGCGACGGCCGTCGTCGATTCGCTGCAGGTGACCGTCAGCGACAGCGGCTCCTGGAAGGCACCGCGCGTGGTCCCCGGCGTCAATCGGGGCCGCGGTATCACGCTGATGCGAGGCCTGATGGAGGACCTCACGATTCACGCCACTGACGCCGGCACCACCGTTCACTTGTACGCGAGGATCACCTAATGGCCGCAGAGCTCAGCCTGACCACCGACCGCGGCCCTGACGGGATGCCCCGGGTGACTGCGACGGGGGAGATCGATCTCAGTAACGTCGCCCAGCTCATCCGGGCACTCAACACCGCGAGCGCAGGAAGTCGCAAGCCAATCACCATTGATCTCAGCACGGTCAAGTACCTGGACAGCGCAGGAATCAATGCGCTTTTTAACCACGCCGACAAAGTCGAAAGTGTGCACATCATCGTCCACCGCTTGCTGATTCGGGTCCTCACCATCTGCGGTCTCGACAAGGTTGCGACCCTCGAAGCTGCACCGCCACCACCACCGGCCGACGGCGACGGTTAGACGGTAACGGCTCACGCATTGCGTTGTCGCACAAACTTTTCCGGCCTTGCTAGCTGCCCTCTTCGGCGCGCAGCAGTGAGTGCGTGACCTGCGTGCCCTCGAAACGGAATTGGTGCGCGGGACGCCGCAGCGGCTCGACGGTGCGATCGGTGTGCACGATGACCCCGCTTCCGGAGGGGATTCCAAGCCCGGTGGCCGCTCCCTGCAGCGACTGAATGGTGCGCGACAGCCGCGCCCAGTTGGCTCGCTCATCGTGCGTGTCGATGACCGCGGGGACGAGCTTGAAGACGTCGAACAACTCGGGCGCAGAGGGTTCCGGTGTCTCGACGATTCCATAGTGTCCGAGCTGGACTGCGCCGGCCGAAATGCCCACCAGAATCGCCCCATGGGTGTACCGCCCCAGGATTACGTCTTTCATCCCGGTTCTCTCGAACGTAGTCCAGCCGAGCCGTACATCGCCGCCCGCGAGGACGATCAACTGGGCGCCTTCCAAGAAGGTGCGGTCGTCGGGGCCGAACGACGAATCGATCATGCGACGGTTGGTGATTCCAATCGCATCCATCGCCGCCTCGAAGATCTCGTAGAACTCCGGACGATCCCCGTTGGAGGCACCGATATAGGCCGCGCTGAGTCGCGTGTCCCGAGCCAACCCGTCGAGTGCCGCCTCGAGCAGGGGCCGGTCCCGGTGCTTCCAGAACAGCAGCTGACTGTCCGCCAGCAAATAGAGCGGTTGCAGCCCCAGTTCCCGATCGGCGTCGGACATAGGAGTCACCCTATCCGCGGGGCGACTTGTAGCCGTGCCCGCCGTGGCCGCGGCTGAACCGGCAACAGCCAGACTTGTTGTCTCACATAATCCTTGGTAACGGATTCGGACCCCGCTTACTCCACTGCAGAGCTCCTTTTCGGAGTGTGGATCCGTGGTGCGAGCGCCGGGCGTGTGTGTCTTAAACTTTCAATACATAAACAACGCGATGCGGCACGTTAGAGAACGCCAGTCAGCTTCCTTAAATGCGTACTGGCCGAGCAGAGGGGCTGTCGACCATCGACTCTGTGGTGATTCAGGACCAGGAGCGTGCCGACGGTGGGAAACCGTCGACGTGGGCGCCGTTGCGCAATCGCGTGTACCGCGGCCTGTTTATCGCCCAGTTCGTCTCCAACATCGGGACGTGGATGCAGGCTGTGGCGGCGCAATGGTTCCTGGTGGAAATGCACAGCAGTGACGTCATCGTGGCGCTGGTTCAGACTGCGAGTCTGGGCCCGACGCTGCTGCTGGGATTGTTTGCCGGCGTGCTTGCCGATCTGTTCGACCGGCGTCGGTTACTGATATTTCTGCAGTCGTATGCCGTGCTGGTGGCGCTTGCCCTGGCGCTGCTGACCAACCTTGGTCGCCTTACCCCCACAGCACTGTTGCTGTTCACCTTGGCCATCGGGTTCGCATCTGCTCTAACCGGACCGGCCTGGCAGGCAATCCAGCCCGAGGTTGTCCCGCGTGAGCAGATCCCGGCCGTCTCGATCTTGGGCAGCGTCTCGGCCAACTCCACCCGAGCGATTGGGCCGGCAATCGGCGGCATCGTGGTGGCATGGCTTGGTCCCTCAGCAGTCTTTGCGATCAATGCAGTGTCGTTCTCGGCGATCATCTTTGCGCTGCGGGCATGGAATCGACCGAAGCAAATCGTGCCCCTCGAGCGGGAACGCATCGGCCCGGCCATCATCACCGGACTGCAATACATCGAGAACAGTCCGATTTTTCGCAGGATCCTTTTGCGCACAGCCCTTTTCCTGTTTCCTGCCTCGGCCATACTAGCTCTGCTGCCGGTAGCCGCCGCGCACATCTGGCACCTGGGAGCCGGTGGCTACGGCGTGGCGCTGGGGGCCATCGGGTTTGGCGCCATCCTCGGAGTTGTAGCTGCCGGACCGTTGCACGACAGAGTGTCAGACAACGTGCTGCTGGCGATATCGGCCGCTGCGTACGGCCTTGCGCCGCTGGCCGTGGTCTGGCTCCCGTTCGCCGCGGCGATTCCGTTCTTGGTGCTGTCGGGGATGGCGTGGCTGATCACCTTGACGACGTTGAACGCAGCAGCGCAGCTGTCGTTGCCGCGATGGGTTCGGGCCCGCGGATTGTCGGTGTATCTGCTGGTCTCTACCGGATCTCAGGCAGTTGGCGCCTATCTCTGGGGTTCCCTTGCCACGAGATGGGGACTCGACGACGCGATGCTGTGGTCGGCGGGGGTGCTCGGCGCGGTAGCCCTCAGCGTTGCCGTGCTTCCGTTGCGGCCGTGCACCGGGACAGAAAGTGTCGAGGTTTCCAGTGCCTGGCCGACACCTACGCTGGTCTTTGAACCGTGCCCTCAAGACGGACCGGTGCTGGTAGCCGTCCGCTACCAAGTGCCGCCCGAGAACCTCGACGAATTCGTCGAAGCGATGAGGGAGGTTCGGCAGTCACGGCTGCGAACGGGCGGCCACAGCTGGCGGCTCTATCACAGCGTCGAAGAACCCAACTCCTTCCTCGAGAGGTTCACCGTGACGTCCTGGAGCGAATTCGAGCGTCAACGCACCGAGCGCTGGGTCGATGTCGATCATGACGGGGTCACCAAGGCGGTCAGCTACACCGTCGACCAAACCCGACGGCACGAGTACTACGTTGCGTTGCGTACGCGCCGATAAAAGCGGCGCTATGCGGCTGTGGCGCAACGTGATTCACTACGCCTGACTGCCGTGTAAGGCCTAGGTGATGGGCCCCGGCGGTCCTTCTCGGTCGCCGGGCCCCAGTTCGAGTTGCATCCAAGCGACGTCGTGCCAGCTGTCGTGCTTCCATTCGACGCGTCGATAGATGCCAGCATCTTCGAATCCTAAGGATCGGTGAAATGCGTTGCTGACCTGGTTGGGTTGGGTGATGCCGGCGAAGGCTCGCCGGTAGCCGCGCTCGGCGAGTCGGTGCAGCACTTCTGTGTAGAGTCTGCGGCCCCAGCCTGCCCGGTGGTGGTCGCTGCTGATGTAAATGCCCATCTCAACCGACCACTTGAAGGAAGGCAGGCTGATCAGTGCGTGGCCGTAGCCGAAGCCGATGACCCGATCGTCATGTTCGAGGACGAGCCATTCGTGGGCCTTTTGCGCCGAGGCGATACGCGAAGCCATCTCGTCGGGACTCGGGGTCTCCAGTTCCCAACTGATCACCGTGTTCTCGACATAGGGGCGGTAAATCGCAACGCACGCGGCCGCGTCCTGCGGGGACGCCGAACGCACAGTGCCGCTGATCGCTTGCATGCCAGCAGTCTTCCAGCCGCTCGGTTCACGAGCGAATCACGGGTGCGTTTATCGCGGCACCATCGCCTGCGGAAGACTTGCGATCACGCAAATCCGATCCACGCACGATTCACCGAAAAACAGACCAGATGGGAACGGGCGCCAGAGGGTTGGGGCCCACGGTTGCCCCAAAACGCGACTCACTCGACGACCTTTTCGAGGTTTATCCGGAGGTCCGCATACGCCGGCGAAGCCCGCTAAGACGCGGTTGCCTCAACGAGGCAAGCGCCGCGCAAATCTCGACGCCCCATGATCACGCGATGAAAACCCAAGGGGCGCAGAAGGAAAAGACCTATTAGTTTTAGCGGCCGCCGCCGGCGCCGCCGCCGCGGCCACCACCAGCGCCACCTCCACGGCCCCCGCCGGCGCCGCCGCCGCGGATGGACATTGTCCCGATGCTGTTCTTGATCATGGCCCATACCCTATCGCCGAATCCAGCGTGGCGGCAATACGATTCAACGCACACCCCGGCGCTCGCCGCTAGGTGAACGGAAGCCGTAATTCCGTTTAACAAACGGGGTGGTGACTGTGTCCGAACAGTATTCGTGCCAGCGAGTGATCTGCTCAACGCCAGCGGGCCCACACATAGGGCACCAGGGCGCGCAGGAAATCGAGGTCCGGTCCGGGGCATGCGTCGGCGAAGGCCTGCTCGAAGTATTCCTCAGCGACCAGCAGGATGCCCTCGGCGTATTCGGTCGTGAACGCGATGCTGCCGTATTCGTCCATCAATGCGCGGACGGAGTGGACCAACTCGGCGGAGCGACCAGATCGGCTGCGACGCAGATAGTCACGGACCAGGGCGCCGTCGGAACCCGTCGCGTTGGCCTGCAGATGTACGAGGGGCAGCGTGCGCTTACCCTCGTACAGATCCCCAAGGATCTCCTTGCCGTACGCACGCTCATCGCCGACGAGGTTGAGTAGGTCGTCGCGGATCTGAAACGCCGCACCGAAGTGAAACCCGAAGCGCACCAAAGGTGCCAAGTCGCCCTTGCCCCCGGAACCCACCAGGGCGCCGACCCGCAGCGGATGGATGGTGGTGTACCAGCACGTCTTGTGCATGATCAGCTCGAGGTAGTCCTGGGGCTTCAGGTCCTCGACATTGTCCAGCTGCCACCCGGCTTCGATGGCCTGCCCCTCCAGCGTGCGCAAGGCCATCGTGTCGAACTCTTGCCAAACCAGATCGGCGATATCACTGGGCAGTTGCCTCGTCGCCTTTCGCAGCACCTGTCCCGCGACGATCGCCAGTCCGTCGCCGGCGTTCAGCGCCGCGGCCACACCGTGCGCTGCCGCGAGCGTCGGGCGCCCACGACGCATTTCGCTGCCGTCGGCGATATCGTCGTGGATGAGAAAGGCGTTGTGCAGTAATTCAATTGCCACGGCGATACCCATGACCGCGTCCGGCTCTGCGCCGAAGACACGGCTTGCCGACAGGCACAACGCCGGTCGTAGCGCCTTACCAGGCCGCGAGGGGTATTCGCGCATCGGCCCGTAGAGCCACCGAGCGGGTTCGCCGTCGGGTATCGCATCCAGCATCGCGCGGCGCACCAGCTTGCCCACGCCGCGCAGATGGTTCTCGACCTCAGATATCAGGTCCGTCCCATCGGCGATGTTGGTCATGGCAGCAGAGGTTTGACGACGACTTCGATCGGCAGCCAGACGTCGGGGTGGCCGTCGGCGACCAGCATCCCCCGGTAACTGCCCGGCGCAACGTGCTCATCGATGTCGACTTCGACGGTCACGCCCCTACTGCTGCGCGCAGGCATCGGCACAATATCGGGCTCGAACCGCATCAGTCGTGCCGCGATGACGTTGCCGTCGTGTGACAGCAGGTCGCCACAGCGCAGCACGACCTTTCCCATGTCGACGGGTCCGCGGTTGTGTAACCACACCTCGGCCGTTGCCGCGCCGGGCGCCACGGTGGACAGCTGCAGCCGTCCCGTGGCGTGCGCCGCGGCAAAGTCGAGCGTTGCCGTATCCGCCCCGGTAGTCTCCCCCGCGCGACGCGGTGACGAGACGCGCAGCAACTGGTCGACCATCGCCCACCACGAGGTGACGAACGGCTCCAGACCGGTAGCGCCGTACAAGTCTGCGGGCTCGCCATTGGCCTGCGGCTCGGAGGATTTGCTTCCATTGAGCCCCGCGGCCGCCATGCGCACGAAGCGGTCGACGAGTTCGCTGGCAGCGCGGAATCCGTCGGCCTGAACGGCGCTCAGGGCGCGCATGTTGGCCGCCGAATCGAATACCGAAGACCACGGAAGGTCGTTGTTCATACCGTCGCCAGCGGCGTGCATCGACCCCATCACCGCTCCCATCATTAACGCGCGATTACGCCCGCACCACGGTATGATAAGCCCCGCAAACGCAGTAGGAGGCGGCAATGTCGACGCTCCGAGCAATACTTGAATTTCAGGGTTGTCTGGACACCGCGGTCCTCGTGACCCAGGACCCACGGGTCATGGAAACTGCCGACGCGTTCCTGCCTGGTACCTCTGCCAATGCGCAGTGGTACCAGGAGATCGAAGCCTTCATGCTTCCCCGTGGCGCCGACGGCGAGAGCGAGCCACGCATCAATGCCGACCCGATCGAAGCCCTGACTGAGATCCAGTCGGACTGGGTGGAGCATCAGCTGCGGCCGACCGTCACGCAGTCATCCCGCTTGATCTACGGGCTCGGCGCCGTCATCCATCTGACGAGAACCGTGCCGATGGACCCGATGCCGTTCCGCAGTCCGCTCGCGGACGACGCGCGGGAGCTCCTCACCGACGTATTCGCGCTCACCGGCGGCCAAGAACCTACGGAGGGCACTCGGGCCTTCTACGTCGAACAGCTCGATGCGATCGAAGCCCTTTTCGCCAACGAGTTCAACGGCTGGCAGGACTGGTACCGAATCGCGCCGCAACTGGTGGGGTTCAGAATCCTGACGCTCGATGCGGCCTCGGTACCACTGTGCAACGCCGCGGTGATCACCTACAAAGGCATCGAGTCGGTCGTCATCGATGCAGAGTTGTCGTCCAACGATGTTTCGCTCAACGCCCTGAAAGCCGTTGTAGACCCGCGTAATTGGCACGCCGACAGTCCGAGTTTTTTCTGCAGCATGGTGTACAAGGGTCTGCGTCCCGACGGCTGGCGGAGGGTGTTGGAAACGGTAGGGTTGTGCAGCTTCTCCCCGAAAATCAGCCCGCGACTGGTCACGATGCTGAAGTTCTACAAGACCACCATCAATGGTCCGTCCAAATACGCGGCCCTGCTGGACTACGACCTCAACGACCCGGTGCCCGACCCTCAGGGCGACGGCAAGATCACCGTCGACAACGGCTATATCAACATGTGGACTGCGGAGTACGGAGACCCGAACCAGCCGCCGGTGTTCGTGCGGGTCCGAAAGGTCTGTCACATTGAGGGCCTGCGCCCCTACACAATGAAACGGTTCGTCTGCGCGATGTGGTACGGCTACGTTGTCGAGGACATGCTCTTCGGCTCGGCCAAATATCCCGATCCGAATGTCTCATACACCCCGTGGGACGATCCGCCGAAGGAGCAGCCCGGTCAGGGGCAAGGGGGCACCGGAGGAACGCCGCAGAAGGCTCCGTCGGGCAACTCGGCGGCATCCACGGCCATCTCGATGGTCGCTCAGTGCGTCCAGGAGTTGACGGTCAAGCAGTTCGATCTGGCCGACAAGTGGCTGTCGGGCCAATTGACCGCTGCGGACCTGGCCGAGTACAGCGCTGAGGTCGGCGCCCGGATCGCAAGTGACCCCTGGAAGTTCATCCAAGCCATCACCCAACCAAAGGGAGGCGGAAAGTGACCTCTCCGACGACCTCATTGCAGGCGCATAGCGCGATGGCTCAGCAGCTGATCGAGAAGGCGGCCGAGCTCTGGGTGGAGGCGGGTGAACAGAGCGACTCCGCAAAGGGATTGGGTATCGACGACCGGATTGCGTTGGTGCACGGCCTCTGTGACCTCTGGGTGAAGGGCTGGGCGACCTTCGTCGAGTGTGCCATCAAGGGTCCCGTCGCCGTGCCCGGATCGTCTCAGGCGTCCGTGCCGCTGCCGTCGGAGAACATCGAAGTCGCCCCGACCACCTACCCGCGGCAGCTCAAGGCCAAGGGACCCTTTGTGCGAGTCGGACTGCCGAAGATCACGATTCCGGTGTCTGCCATCGGATTTGAGCCCTCCTTCCTGCCCGCGGGTTTCACACATTTCCAGATCGTACTCAAGGACTATCAGTACATCGGCGCGAATTACATCGGGACGGTATTGGTGAGCACTCAGGCCTTGGTCCCCGACGAGAAGGTGGTCACCGTCGGATTGTGAGCGAGAAGGAAGCCCACGCCTCGAGTGATGACTTGATTGACCATGCCGTTCGGGCCATCAATCGGGGTGACCGGAAGACGGCCGACGCACTCGCCGGACAGGTGCTCGCCGTCGACGGCGGCAATCCAGACGCCGAGGAGCTGCTGGCCGCACCCGGAGATAGCGGCGAAATCCGGCGCCTGACAATCCTTTTCGCCGACCTCGTCGATTCGACAGCGCTGTCGACCCGAATCGAGTTGGAGGTCTACCGCACCGTCGTCGGGCGGTATCGCGAGGAGGTGAACCGCGTCGTGAACCACTACGAGGGCCACATCGGGTTCACCAAGGGCGACGGCCTGCTGGCGCTGTTCGGTCATCCCACGGCTCACGAGAACGACGCGCACCGAGCCGTTTACGCCGGCCTCGACATCGCCAAGGCGATCAGCGCACTCAGCGAGCGGGTGCGTGCGCGCTTCGGATTCGACATCAGCGTCCGCGTTGGTATTCACCGGGGCCTCGTCTACCTCGACACCGCCCAAGATGATGTCTACGGCTTGGGTGCCAACTTCGCCGCGCGCGTGTGCAGCATCGCCGAACCGGGAACAGTCGCCGTGTCACAGCCCATCGAGCTAGTGGTGCGCGACTCGTTCGAACTCGCGCCGAACCCGGGGCAGGCGGTCAAGGGTGTGGACGATCCGATCCTCACGTATCGCGCCATCGGCGAACGCGATGCCATGACGCGGGCGAGCGGACCGCTCGTCGGGCGTGAGCGCGAGCTGGCGTGTCTACAACGAAGTTGGGCCCAGGCCATGGAGGGCACGCTGTCGTCGTCGGGAGTCGCGTTCATGGGCGAGGGCGGAATCGGCAAGACCCGCTTGGCCTACGCCGCCGTCGACATGGCCCAGCAGGACGGCGCCGTAGTGCTCACCATCTTCGGGTCGCCGTTCCACACAGATGTGGGGCTACGACCCATTCGGCGATTGCTGGAACGCCGGTGCGGCATCGAACGGGACTCCGATCCAAGCGAGCGGCTCCGCAAGCTGCAAGACGAGGTGGTGCAGTGCGCGCTCGACCCGGAAGTCGTGGTCCCGCTGCTGGCCCCCGTGCTGGGCATTGGCCCCGAAAGTGGCTACGAATCGGTGACGGCCAAAGGCCTCAAGTTGTACGGCCGGATTGCCGTGGCCATCCACGACTACCTGCTCGCCTGCCTGGGCCCGGGACCGGCAGTCGTCCTGGTCGACGACATCCACTGGTTCGACGAGGACACGGTCGAGGTGGTCCAGACGCTGCTCGGTGAGGAAAGCGGCCGGCTGATGGTGGTGATCACCGGGCGCAAGCTTCCACCCCTGCGTGATAACACCGCGGTATTCGAGTTGACCCCGCTCAACGATGAGGACACCGACAAGCTCGTCCGCGCACTGCACCCCGATCTGAAGAGCGAAGCGCGCAGCGAAGTGCACAAGCGCTGCGACGGCATCCCGCTCTACATCGAAGAAGTGGTGGCCAAGCTCAGGGAGCAGCCACTCGATACCAGTCAGTCCGCGCAGGTGCCCGACACCCTCTACGAAACCCTGTTCGCACGACTGCGATCCGGGAAGAACACACTCCCGGTCGTGGAGGCTGCCGCGCTGATCGGCAGCCGATTCGATCGAGCCCTGCTCTCCTCGGTCGTCGACCTGGACAAGCGCGAGATCGACGAGCTAATCGAGGAGCTGACGCGTGCGCGCGTATTCGAACCGATTGACGCGGGCAACTGGCGTTTCCACCACGAACTTCTGCGCGAAGTGGCCGCGGAAGTCTCACCGCCCACCGTTCGGCGTCGGCTGCACAGCCGAATAGCCGACGCGCTCGTCGCGGCGTCGGCCGACGCGAACCCCGAATGGCCTTTGGTTGCACGTCATTTCGAATCAGCGGGGCGATTCGACGAGGCAGCAAATGCTCACCAGGAGGCGTCGGTGGATGCTCGGCGCCGCGGCGCACTCAACGAGGCACGGACATGTCTGGGCCGGGCGCTGGACAACATCGGGCGTATCCCGCCGAGTGCGGCGCGCGACACGAAGGAGATCGCCACACGTTTGGAGGCCGGCTTTCTCGCGTCGGCCGCGCAAGGTCACTCCAGTACGGAGGCAGCGGCCCAGTTCGAACGTTGTCTGCAGCTGATCGGACCTGATCCGACGCCCGAACTGTATGCCACCCTGAATGCGTTGTGGGTCTATTACACCGCCCGTGGCGATCTACGTCGAGGCACCCAGTTGGCGGAGACACTGCAGGCCAAGCTCGGCGATGCGCCGGGGCGCAAGCTGGGCATCGCTGCCACCATGGGAGTGCTCGCCGGCTTTCGCGGAGACTACGGTGCGGCTCGGAATGCGTTGGAACAGGCCGCGTCCGCTGTGGAAGACGGTTCACTTCGCGAAACTGCTTACTACGGGCCGAACGACCCGATCGGGGGAACGTACTCATTCCTCGCGCTGATCCGGTGTGTCCAGGGAGATCTGCGGGGAACCGAGGCAGCACTGAAGAAAATGGAACAGCGCAGCCAGGCCGTGGGTTTCCCGCGCGGTGCCTTCAGTCTGTGTTACGGGCGATCGATCGAGGCGCTACTTCGCGCCGAAACAGGCGAACATGTCCGCAGTGCAGAGATCGCCCGCGAACTCGCCGTGCTGGCAAAGCAATACGATTTCGATGAGTGGGTGATGGTCGGCTGGAGTCAAAAGAGTGCTGGCCGGGCGATGGTGACGCTCGCCGCCGGGGAAACCGACCCGGCGATGTTGGCGCCGCACATCGAAACCATGTCCGCCGTCGTGCGAACCTGGCGTGCGTTCGAGGTGAAGACTTTCCTCGCTACCTACGACGGCGTGCTTGCGCGACTGCTGACCGCCGCGGGCGCTCTGGACGACGCACGCGAATGCCTGGACGTCTCCCTGAAGATGGGGCAGGACACCTGGATACAGTTCTACGACGCCGAACTGTTGCGCTTGCGGGCGCACACGCTCGACAACGTTGACGAACGGCATCATCACTTCCGCGACGCGATCCAACTAGCCCAGAAACAGGGCGCGCACATCTTCGAACTCCGTTCGGCCGCTGACGACTTCGAGCTGATAGGGGAGCCGGCGCGGGCGGCACTGCTCGAGGCCGCCGGTCGCATGCCCACCGACCAGACGTGGCCGGAGTTGGCTCGCACGCGGGCGCTTCTGAGGTGACGAGGAATCGCGGCCGAGTCGCCATCCTCGGTGGCGGCATGGCCGGACTGAGCGCGGCGTGGCGGCTGAGCGAGGTGGGTTGGCAGGAACGATTCGACTCCATCACCGTCTACCAGCGCGGCTGGCGTCTTGGCGGCAAGGGCGCATCGAGCCGCGGGCCGCACGGGCGCATCGAGGAACACGGGCTGCACGTATGGCTGGGATGCTACGACAACGCGTTCGCTCTGCTTCGGGAGTGCTACGCCGAACTCGACCGTGCCACAACCGATCCCAAGGTGCCGATCCATACCTGGGATCAGGCGTTCATTCCGTCAGACCACCTCGGCATCGCCGACCGCTTCGACGATGAGTGGCTGGTATGGCCCGGCGGGATCGCCCGCAACGATGAGCTGCCGGGCGAGCCGAACGCAACGGGCCGGGACTTTACGGTGGTCGACTTCCTCCGGCGCGCGCTTCAGTTGGTGCTCAACTTCGCCGATTCCCTGCCCGCGCCCGACCCAGAAGCAGCCCATCATCTGCCCGACTCCCGCGACTCGACAGCTGAGTGGCTTCAAGTGGTGCGGTGGGGAGTCTTGGCGATGCTGGCGACCTTAGCCAAACCATTTGCCCCCGAGGCAATTTCGTCGGTATCGCTGAATCATGTGCTGGATGCGATCCGTGCGGCACTCGACTACGAGCATCGGCCCGATCAGCGGCGCT
Organism: Mycobacterium sp.; assembly: GCA_035996225.1. Classification (GTDB taxonomy): domain Bacteria; phylum Actinomycetota; class Actinomycetes; order Mycobacteriales; family Mycobacteriaceae; genus Mycobacterium. The sequence continues at coordinate 19,529 of DASYJS010000271.1, forward strand.
TCTGGTTGTTCCTGTCGCTGGAGACGGCGACCGTGCGCGGAATTATCTCGGACAATCTGGTCACCGATCCGCGCGGTTTCCGCGCCATCAACGACGAAGACTTCTGTGCCTGGATACTCCGCCACGGCGCCCATCCCGACGTGGTGGACTTCCCCCTCGTTCGCGGGCTGTACGACATGGTCTTCGGGTACGAGGATGGCGACGCCACCAGACCTGCGTTGGCCGCGGGAGTGGCCATGCTGCTCACCGGAATCGCGCTGTTCCAATTCAAAGGCGCATTCTTCTGGAAGATGACGGCCGGCATGGGCGACGTCGTCATCGCGCCCATGTACCAGGCATTGCGCAGACGCGGCGTCAAGTTCGAGTTCTTCCACCGCGTCGACGCATTGCACCTCGACGACCGTCGTGAGGCAGTCGAAGCGATCACGATGGGTCGTCAAGCCCGGCTCGCGGACGGAGTGAACGAATACGAACCGCTGAGCCGGATCGGCGGCCTCCCGGTCTTCCCGGACCGGCCGCTCGCCGAACAACTGGACGGACATGCTGATAGCGACCTGGAGTCGCACTTCGGCGAGCGTGCGGACGTCGAGACCCGGGTGCTGCGTAGGGGAGTCGACTTCGATCACGTCGTGTTGGCCGCGTCAGTCGGCATGGTGGAACTGGTCGCAGGTGAACTGATCGCCGACAGCCCGCAGTGGCGCGATATGACGATGGCGGGAGCTTGGACGGAACGCGAGCTGCGGCGCTCGTGCCAACGGATCTACCGCAATGTGTACCAAAGGCGTGGCAGCGAACTGACTGCGCGGGATCGGGCAGTTGCTGCGTGGCTGTGGTCGGGGAAAGAAGCGGTCGTGGCCGGTATCTCCGCGGCGGCACTGCTGGGTGCTGAGTGGATCGATCCCCTTACGCCGGCCGAATTGGTAAGCGATCGCACACGTCCTCCGCCGATGATCATCACCCGCAATGACACCTTGCTGGCGGGCGAGACAGCATTTGTCGACCGGGTGCCCGTGACGTCGCCTGCGCGCACCGCATTCGACCTGGGTCGCCGGCCCGGGTTTCAAACCGCGGTCATGCGGATCGACGCGCTGGCACGGGCTACGGGCGTTGCCGCCGCCGACGTGTATCCCTTGATCGACGCTCACCGCGGCGCGCGTGGCATGAAGGAGCTGCGGCGCGTGCTGCCTTTCATCGACGCAGGCGCGGAATCGCCACAGGAGACCAAAACCAGGCTTGTGCTGATTCGCGGCGGCCTGCCCAGGCCGCAGACCCAGATCGTGGTGCGCAACATGTGGGGCGCGGTGCTGGCCCGCATCGACTTGGGTTGGGAGGAATGGCTCGTCGGCGTCGAATATGACGGCGCCCAGCACTGGACGGATTCGCGCATCCGCGCCAACGACATCGACCGCACCGCTGAACTGGAGCGAAGGGGATGGCGGCTGGTCCGCGTGGGTGGCGACCTGCTACGTCACCGGCCCGACGTCATCGTGGACCGAGCCAGGAGTGCTCTGTTAGCCGCGGGTTGCCTCTTGTGACCGCGAGACTGCAACTGGCGACCCGTTTCTCGAGAAGACCCGTCGGCAGTTGCAGTCTCGCGGAGCAAAAATTAAGGGAGAGTCGCGGCGGCCGCCAGGGTGACATAGTCCATGGTGAAGCTGCCGCCGAGCGAGTCGACGGCGGTTCCCACGGCATCGCGCACAGTCGCGACCTCGTCCGGCCCGAGCAGGGTAAGCGTGCCGGTAGTGGCCAGATGGTCCAGCCATTCGTCGCGCGTGTACCGCCGCTGCCATTCGAACCGCCACTGCTCGGGTTCGGCGAAGCCGCCGGCAGTTCGCACACCCTCCACAGCCCTCTTGAGATTCGCCTCTTGAAGTTCGACGCCCGGCGTCTGTAGCGGCGCGTCGGGCGCCACGCGCTGCAGGACATCGTGGAAGGCCCGGGCAACGTCGCCCGGTGGGTCGAAGACATGCCAGTAGACCGCCAACAACCCGTGTGGCCGCAGCACTTGTGCCGCCTTGGCGGCGCCCCGCACGGGGTCCACCCAATGCCAGGCCTGCCCGGCGACTACCGCGTCGAAAGTCCGGCCGCCCGGGTCCCAGGTTTCGAAGTTGCCGATCTCGACTTCGATCCCGGTCCGCCGGGCGACCTCGGCCATCCGGGCGTCCGGGTCGACGCCGAGTACCGTGACACCGGCCGCCCGGTACTGCCGTGCCCCGATGCCGGTACCGCAGCCAATGTCCAGGAATTCGGCACCGGGGCTCGCGGCGACGATGCGCTGTATCAGGGCGTCGGGGTACCGGGGCCTGGCCCGGTCGTAGCGGTCGGCGTCCACTCCGAAGGACTCCGCGACGTCTCGGAGCAGGTGCGGCTGCCGGTCGGAGGAAGGCGAGGGTTCAGTCGACACAGTGGGCATGTCTCCGTTGTACCCGTGAACGGCGCGCCAGCGTTGCCTGCAGTTTGCCGACTTCGGCACGAAAGCCCGCTGGCCGCAAGCGATCCGGCAGCGCAGGCGGCCAGAATCGTGTTGTATAGATCACAAAAAGAGGTAGCGTCCGGTAGCGGAGACCATTAGACGGAGGCGTTGTTGCGGATTCTGGGTATGTTCCGTGTGCACAACGGCGAGGATGTATTGCCCCGGGTCCTGGAGGCGCTGTCCGGGTGGTGTGACGACATCTACGCGATCGACGATCGCAGCACCGACAACAGCGCGCAGATCCTGCGTCAACACCCCGCGGTGACCAACCTGGTGCGGGCCCGGTCCGACCTGCCGCGCACGCCGTGGCTGATTCCCGAGCCGCCCGGGCTGGAACTGCTGTACCGCATGGCCGATTTCTGCCAACCGGACTGGATCGTGATGATCGACTCCGATCAAGTGGTCGAGGCCGACGTCGACGTCCGCGACGTCTTGGCGGGCATGCCGGCCGACGTCGCGGCGTTGATGTGTCCGATGATTCCGGCCTGGGACGACCCGGACTACCCGGACATGATCCCCGTGCTGGGAACAGCGGAATCGGTGCGCGGGCCGTTCTGGCGTTGGCGGCCCGGACTGCGGGCCGGCACCCGCGTGATCCACAACCCGCACTGGCCCGCCAACATCACCGACCACGGGCGCATCGGCCTGGTGAATGAGGTTCGCTTGCACCACACCGGGTGGGCCACCCTGGCCGAACGGATCGGCAAGGTAGAGCACTATCGCAAGATCGATCCGGACGCCGAGCTCAACTACGGCGTTCCCTACGACCGCGCCCTGCTGTTCGGCTACGCGTACGAGGAGATCGATTTGCTGAAGGCGGACTACCAGCGGCGGGTGCGTGGCGATTTCGACGCGGCCGAGCCGGGCACGCGGCTGCCCATCGACCGGGACCGGCTGGCGGTCGGTTCCGGCTACGGCCGCCGGGCCGCCGCGTTTCACCCCGGCGTCGACTTCGCGGCGGAGCCGGGCACCCCGATCCACGCCGTGGGCTCGGGAACCGTCTCGGGTGTGCGCGATCTCGACGACAGCGGGCTCCGGTCGGTGACCGTCTCGCGCGGCGCCCTCGATAACGTCTACGTGTTCCGCCCCGGCGACGGGCTTCGGATCGCAGTCGACGATCAGGTGGCCGCGGGCGCCCGGATCGGCGCCCTTGGCCAGGAGGACGAATCACGGGACGGGTTCCTGCATTTCGAGGTGCGCGTGGACGGCGAACACACCAGTCCGGTGCGGTATCTGGCCAACATGGGGCTACAGCCGTGGCCACCGGCGGGACTCCCGCGACCGGTCTCGGGAACCTTCCCGCCGTCCTCGCCGTGCACCATCACCGGCTGAGCTGAGCCAACAGCGCCCGGGCGGACCGGATCGCCGAGCGGACCTCCTGCAGCTGTTTGGCTGGATGCTGCTCGTCGGTCGCGCCGAGCCTGTTGTATCGGTCCACGCCGAAACTTGCTGACTCCACCCGTATCCCGAACGGCAGCGCCAACGACCGCAGCGCCTCGAAATGCAGATAAAGACCCACAGGCTGGCCGGTCACCAACAGACACGACGAGTGACGCATGCCCACCGTCCGCGCGGCGAAGGTGTAGGTGTCCGCGGAGTTCGCCCGGCGATTGTCCGGGTCCGGAGAGGGTGTCTCCAGCAGCGTGATCGGCACACCGAGGTCGTTGCTGTCGGGTGTGAAGCTCCAGACCGTCTCGTCACGTTGGGGCTGATCGACCCGCCCGCGCGCGTGCTCCGCCACTTCGCGGGTGTCGAGCCCGAATGCGTGGGCCGCCCCGGCGGCCATCAGCTCGAATTCGGTGCGCGCTCCCGGCGCACACGCGTCGACGGCGTCGTGCTCGGAGTCGAGCAACGGCCGGGACGCGGCGGCGAGCACCACGTGGCCGATGCGTCGGCCGGTGGCCATCTCACGCGCGTAGCGCGCCCGAAGCAGGTTGGTGTATCGCGCGCCGCCGATCACCAGGATATGGTCGAAATCCATTCCCTCGGGCCTGGTTTCGTCCGTGAGACCCAATGCGGCGAGCGATCCCTCGATCCTCTCCAGCTGCGCGGCGGGCAGGGTCAAACGCGGGATCAGCCACCTGGCTGCCCCCGCCGCATCCTGGCTGCTGAGCCGGCCCGCCGCGGCGGCCCGGGCCCGGCCCCGGTAATCCCACGCGTCGCTGAACGCGTCCAGAAAAGCCAACCGGTCGCTCAGGCTCAGTCCGTATGGAACGGCGCCGCCGAAGATGCCGACCAGCTCCGCCAGGGCGGGATGGGTGCACCACGCCGCGACCTGCTGCCGGAGTTCGGAGGTGTCGATGGCAGGAGACCCGGTAGGGGATGAACACACGTTATGTTCCTTGATCCTTGAAAAACCTGGGCGCTCTTCGGCCTCAACGTACCGCCAATGCGCGGCGACCATCGCTCGCTTCACGGATTTAGCATTAGCGACAAAATGCGGCCGGTCCAGTGGCTAAAATCCGGCACAAGACGCATTCGACGGGGAGCGGCAAGTGGCGAGAATTCTCGTAACTGGAGGAGCGGGCTTTCAGGGCAGTCACCTGTCCGAGGCCCTGCTCGCGATGGGACACCACGTAACCGTGCTCAATACGTTGTCCATTGCCGCCAAACGGAATCTGCGCATTTTCGAGGCGAATGAATTGGCGGACATTGTGTTCGGCTCCGTCACCGATTGGGAATTGATCAGCAAGACGGTGCGCGACCACGACGTTGTATTCCACCTCGCGGCGAACGTCAACGTGGACAAGTCACTTGACGATCCGCGAAGTTTTCTCGAGA
>DASYJS010000272.1:0-9528 GCA_035996225.1 Mycobacterium sp.
AGCACACTGACTTGTTCGGTGAACAGTAGCGCGTGCAGATCCTCCGGTGAGCGGACCACGGAGTCGGGCACCACGACCACCCGGCCGCCGTGCAGCAGCGCGCCCCAGATCTCCCACACCGAGTAGTCGAAGGCCAGGGAATGGCACTGCGTCCATACCTGTCCCAATTCCATTTCGGCGTCGAGGGACTCCAGCAACTGGGTCACGTTGCGATGGGTGACGGCCACGCCCTTGGGCTTACCGGTGGTACCTGAGGTGTAGATGATGTAGGCGACGTGGTCGGCCGCGGGTGTCGGCAATGCGGTATTGGGTTGAGCGCCGATGCCCGGGTCGTCGATGTCGATGACCAGCAGGTCGGAGCCCTCAAGCCGCGGGCGCAGATCCGCGGTGGTGACGGCGGCGATCGGCGCGGCATCGGCGAGCATGAACTCCATGCGTGCCGTCGGATGCGCGGGATCCATCGGCAGGTACGCCGCCCCCGTCTTCAACACCGCCAGCAGGGACACGATCGCACCGGCGGACCGGTTGACCAACACCGCCACCCGCTCGCCCGGGCCAGCCCCGCGATCGGATAGCAAGTGCGCCAACCGGTTTGCGGCCTCGTCGAGCTGGCGGTAAGTCCACGACCGTTCGCCGTAGTTGACCGCCACCGCCTCCGGTGCGCGCGCGACCTGTGCGGCGAACAGCTCAGGAATCGATACCGGCGCGCTCGCGGGCTGCGTCAGCACCGCCCGGTTGCCCCATTCCTCGAGCCGGGAGTGCTCCTCGCTGTGGAGCAGATCAATCGACGACAGCCGTCGCGTGGGATCGGTGATCATGGTGACCAGGACCTGCCGCAACCGCTCGATCAGCGTGTCGACGGTGGCCACGTCGAAGACCTGTGTGTCGAATTCGACGCGCAGGCTCAGTTCGTGGCCCGGCGACACCACCACCGAAAGCGGGTAGTGGTTGAATTCGCGGCTGCTGAAATCGGTGATGGCCAACTCGTGCACGCCAAACAGAGCGCCGGTGTCGATCGGGTAGTTCTCGTAGAGGAAAAGAGTGTCGAACAGCTGGTCGTGACCGGTCACCCGGTGGATATCCCGCAGCGCCAGGTAGTCGTACTCGAGGGTGTCGTTGTGGTCGCGTTGCAGCTGGCCCATCAGGTCGGCGATGGTGGTCGTCGCCGTCGCGTTGGCCCGCACCGGCACCGTGTTGATCAACAGACCCACCAGCGATTCCGCTCCGGCCAACTCGCTGGGCCGGCCGGAGACCGCGGTCCCGAAAGCGACATCCTGATGGCCGGTCAGCCACATCAGGACCTGCGCCCACGCCGCCTGCAGCACGTTGCTGACGGTGGTGTGGTGCGAGCGGGCGAGCTCGGTAAGGGCCTGGGTCGTGTCGACGGCCACCCGATACGATTCGACGCCCCGCTCCGCGGGCTGGCCGGGCGGACTCACCAAGGTGGGCGTGTCAAAGCCGGCCAGCACTTCGCCCCACGCCGCTTGGGCGGCGTCGCGATCCTGCTCGGCCAGCCAGCTGACAAAGCTTCGATACGACGGGGCCGCGGGCAACCGCTGCCCGTAATAGAGCGTGAAGATTTCCTGCAGCAGGATCGGCAGCGACCAGCCATCGATCACGATGTGGTGGATGGTCAGCACAAACCGGTGCCGGTTGTCTCCGGTGCCGATCAATGCCGCCCGGAAGACCGGCTGGTCGGCGATGTCGCAGACCGCGGCGCGTTCGGCGGCGCACAGCCGCTGGACCTGGTTATCGACTTCGGCGTCGCCGCCGTCCAGCTCGACGTACTCCCACGCCAAGACGGGGTCGGCCGGGATGATCTGGATCGGCTCATCGAACTGTTCGTAGAACCGTGCCGCCAAGTTGGGGTGGCGGTTGACCACCGTCTGCACCGCCTTGCGCAACCGGTTCTGGTCGAGCGGGCCGGTCAGGGTGATGCCCAGTTGCACCGCATACAAGTCGTCGCCGGAGCCCTCGGCGAGGGCGGTGTGGAATAACAGTCCCTGCTGCACGGGGGTCAGTGGCAGCACGTCGGCAATCCGGATCTGGCCGGACAGGTCGTCGATTTGCTGCTGGCTCAGGCGCGCCGGGGCGAGATCGGACGGCGTCAAGCCTCCGCCACCACCGCGCACGTGCGCGCAAATGCCGGCCAGGGCGTCGAACCACAATTGGCTGAGCCTGTTGATCTGGGTGTCGTCGAGTGCTGAAGGCGCCCAGGTCCAGTTGGCATGCAAATGCGGACCGGCTTCGGTGTCGATCGTGCCGGCGTTGAGTTCGACGGTGTGCGCCAGCGGCATGGCTATCGCCGCGGCGGCATCGGCTAGGGAGAGGCTTTCCTGGCTGACCCGCCATAGATCATCGGAGAGCTCGGCCGCCGAGGCGCCCATGCGGCCCAAGTAGTTGAAGCCGATGGCCGGGTCGGTCCCGGCCAGGTCCACGTCGGGGTTCAAGTACCGCAGCAGACCGTAGGTCAGGCCCTCGGGCAGGGCGCGCAGCTGTTCTTTGGTGTCTTTGATGATCGCCCCGAGCGACGGGTCGCCGGCGATGACCCGCGTCCAGTCCAGCCCAGCCACGGTCAACGACACGGGGTATTTGGTGGTGAACCATCCCACCGTGCGCGACAGGTCCACGTAGGGAGTCAGCTCTTCGTGGCGCCCGTGGCCCTCGACATCGATGCCGAGCGGCGTACCGGGGGTGCCCAAAAATTCGGCCCAGGCCAACCCGAACGCAATCAACAGAATGTCTTGCACCCCGGCGTGAAACGCCGCCGGCACCTCCCCCAGGAGCAGCCGGGTCGTCTCGACATCCAGGTCCACCGACAACCGCCCGGCACTGGCGTGCGTATCCACCGCCGGCTGTACCGCCGGCAACACGGCCGGGGTAGCGGCGACCTGCCGCCAGGCATCGGCCTGCTGGACAACTGCCGCGGCGCGGGCGTGCTCTGCGAGCAGTGACGACCAGCGGGCAAACGACGTCCCCGGGTCCGGCAACGCCACCTCTTGCCCGCTGTGACGCTGCGCCCACGCAATGTTGAGGTCTTCCAACAGGATTCGCCATGACACGCCATCGACGGCGAGGTGGTGAATGATCAACGCCAACTGGGACGTGGAGGTAACCCACAGCGCGTTGAGCATCGTCCCGGTAGCCGGGTTCAGCCGCGACCGCGCCTCGATGAGCGCCTCGTCGGACAACACGTCGACGGAATGCAGGAGACCAGCTGCAGACACCGAACCGACGTCGGGCACCCAAAGCGACCAACCGCCGGTGCCGTCGTCGTCGGCACGCAACCGCAAGGTGGCATGCCGATCCACCAAGGCCTGCAGGACCACCGCCACGTCGGCTTCGGTCACTCCGGCCGGGGCCTGCACCACCATTGTCTGGTTGAACTGCTCGACCGGTCCCTCGATGTCCTGCAGCCAACGGATGATCGGCGTGGCAAGCACTTCGCCCAGACCCTCGTCGACCGCGCCGATCTCACCGGTTGCCACACTGGCGACCTGGGCCAGCCGGGCCACGCTCTGCTCGACGAAAATGTCACGCGGACGGAACAACACACCGGCCGCCCGGGCCCGGGCCACGACCTGCATCGACAAAATGCTGTCGCCGCCGAGGTCGAAGAAGGAGTCGTCGACCCCGACCCGCTCGAGTCCCAGGATCTCGGCGTAGAGACCGGCCAGGACCTCTTCGACCGCGGTCGTCGGAGCACGGTAGGTACCACCGACGTTGTGGTATTCGGGCGCCGGCAGGGCGCGGGTGTCGAGCTTGCCATTGGGAGTCAGCGGCAGTGCCTCCAAGACGACCACCGCGGCCGGGACCATATACGCCGGCAGCCGCTCGGCCAGCCTCGCGCGCGCCGCGTTGGGGTCGACGGTGCCGGTGACATAGCCGACCAGACGCTTGTCGCCGGGGCGGTCCTCGCGGGCGACGACTGCCGCCTGCTTGACGTCGTCCAGCACGGCCAGGGCGGCTTGAACCTCACCCAGCTCGATGCGATACCCACGGATCTTGACCTGTTCGTCGGCGCGCCCGAGGTAGATCAGTTGTCCATCGTCGCCCCAAGAGACCAGGTCTCCGGTGCGATACATCCGCTCCTCTGGCTGCCCGAACGGGCATGCCACAAAGCGCGACGACGTCAAACCGGCCCGGCGCACGTATCCGCACGCCACACCGGCACCGGCGACATACAGCTCACCGACCACGCCTGGTGGCACTGGCTTGAGCCATCTGTCCAGCACAAACAACGCCGCGCCTGGGACCGGCGAGCCGATCGGCACCGCACCCGATCCCGCCACCAGCGGAGCACTGATCGCCACACACACCGTGGTCTCGGTGGGGCCGTAGCCATTGACCATCACTCGTCCGGGCGCCCACTGATCCATGACCTCGGCCGGGCAGGCCTCGCCCGCGACCACCAGCGCCGCCGTCTCCAAACCCTCGGGTGACAGCATCCCGACTGCCGAAGGCGTCTGGGTGAGCACGCTGACGTGTTCGCCGACCAATAAGGCGTGGAAGTCTTCCGGCGAACGAGCCACCGTCTCGGGCACCACTACCAGCCGCCGGCCTCCGAGCAGGGCCGCCCAAATCTCCCAGACCGAAAAGTCGAAGGACAGGGAGTGGCACTGCGACCACACCCCGGTCCGCGGTAGGCCGGCATCGAAGGAGGCAAACAGTTGCGTGACGTTGTGATGAGTGACGGCAACACCTTTGGGCGTGCCGGTGGTACCGGAGGTGTAGATGATGTGGGCGATGTTGTCTGGATCCGGCGTCGGCAGTGCGGTGCTGGGCTGGGCGTCGATGCGGGGATCGTCGACGTCGATGACCACCAGATCGTGTCCGTCCAACCGCGAGCGCACGTCTGCGGTGGTCACGGCGGCCGTCGGCGCGGCGTCGGCAAGCATGAACTCCGTCCGCGCCGTCGGCAGTGCCGGGTCGATCGGCAGATACGCCGCACCGGTCTTCAAAACCGCCAGGATCGCGATGATCGCGTCAGCCGAACGGGAAAACTGAAGGGCCACGCAGTCACCCGGGCCAACGCCCTCGCTTGCGAGCAGGTGCGCCAATCGGTTGGCGGCCTCGTCGAGTTCCCGATATGTCGTGGATCGGCCCTCGAAGGTCACCGCCACTGCCTCGGGGGTGCTCTGCACGTGTTCGGCGAACACCGCCGGAATCGATACCTTCTCCGGTGCGGGCTCGGTCAGCACCGCCCGGTTACCGATCTCGTCGAGGCGGGCCGCGTCACCGGCCTCGAGCGCCTCGATCGACGACAGCGGCGCCGTGGGGTCTTCGGTCATCGCCAACAGCACCCGCTGCAACCGCGCTGCCAGATCGGCGACATCAAAATTCGCAAACGGCTGCCCGGGACCTGCCGTACTCAGGAACAGTTGATCGCCGGCGCCCAGGAAGAAAAACCCGAAGTGACCGACCGGGCCATGGTTTGTGTACGTCGCGTGTGCCGGCGCACCAGCAAGGTTCAGACTCAGGCGGGACGGGATGAAGTTGACGCCCACCCGATTTGCGTCCTGCCGGGGACCGCCCTCGCCCTCGCCCTCGAGGACATGTACCGGGTACCGCTGGTGTTGCAACAGTTCCCGGATTCGCGTGTCGACATGGGCACAAAATTCGGCAACCGTCGACTCAGGTGACGTCGTCAATACGAGTGGGACAACCCCGGCAAGCATCGCGGGCAGCGTCTTCGACTCTGGAGTCACCCGGCGGCTGACCGGGAAGTCGAGCACCACCTCGTTAGCGTTGCCAGACCATCCGCGCACCAACAGCGCACAGGCGGCGGTAATGGCCGAATACCGACGGACCCGTAACTGTTTCGTCAACTGTTGCATTCGGCTCACAACCGATGGGTCCAACTGAGCAGACGCGGAAGTCAAATACGGATCACGCTCGGTGGCCTGGGGTAACCGATAATGGAATCCACTTTCGGAGGGAAGGTGTTCCTTCCAGTAGGCCTCGTCGTCCTGATAGTCGGCGGACGCCTCGTAGCCGGACTCGCAGTCAATCAAGTCCTGCAGGGAAGCGAAGTACGCGTCGGGCACCGGTTCACCGGCAACAAGAGCCGTGTAGACCGTGGCAACCCGCCGACTCACCAGCGCAATGCCCATGCCGTCCACCGCGATGTGGTGACAGCAAGCGAACAAATAGAATTCATTATCTTGTGTCTGAAATAACACAAATATGAAAAGCGGACCAGAGAATGGCATTGGCGTCCGCTGAATTGATGACGCCATTTCGCGCGTTTTTCGCACGGGATCGTCCGCGCTTCTTAAATCGTGGAAGCCCAGCTCTATGTCCGGATAATCGACGGCCTTTTGTACAACATGGCCATCGGCTTCGAAGAACGCGGCCCTGCCCGGTTCGGCCTCTGCGACTACCCGCCGGATCGCCTGTTCCAGCAAATCGCGATCGACGGTGCCTTCGATGCGCACCAAAAGGCCAAGCTGCCACTCGGTACCCGCGAAACCGGTCTCCTGCGAGAGCCAAATGTCGAGCTGCCCCCGAGTCAGCGGGTGTGCTTGCTCACCACGTTCCACGTGAGTCCCCCAAGGCTCCACCCGAGTGCCCATACCCAGGCGGTTTACTTATCAAAACTCCGACCCGCTGCCAGCCGATCGCGCAGACTCTTCGGCCGGATATCGGGCCAGTTCTGCTCGATGTACTCCAGACATGCCGCCCGGTCCGCTTCGCCGTGAACCACCTGCCATCCAGCGGGAACGTCGGCGAAGGTCGGCCACAGGCTGTGTTGCTCCTCGTCATTGACCAACACGAAAAAGCTGCCATTATCGTCGTCGAACGGATTGGTGCTCACAGTTCTCCAGGCGTTCTCTCGATATAAGTGGGATCGTTCCAAACCATACTGGAGGCCAACAGGCTCGGTCGGGCGTTTCGACAAAGTTCCCGGTGTGATCTGTTAAGCACTCGTGACACCTGTTGGTAATTCGGTGTGCGGCGCAACGCGTGGGCGTCGACGCCTCGGAGTGCAGTGACCTGCAGCGACGGTTCGGCTGTGTATCGACAGCCAGAGTACGGTACCGACGCTTAGAAGACGACCAGGTAAAGCTCTCGTTGCTGGTTAGTTGCCGCGAGTAGATACGGCTGCAACCGGCCCGCTGCGGGGACCCGCAGACCAGCCTGGAACCTGCTACGAACGCCGCAGTAGACGCGAGTAGACGCGGGCATGACACCGTAGCCATCGGGGCGCGAAGGCCGATGTCATCGCGCGATTGGGCGGGCCCGTTTTCCCCTCAACGGCGGATCGCCCGACGTCGATCTGAAGCCGACAAATCGCGCGCTCATCGACATCAGCGACCCCCCGTACATCGTTAGCTGGCGCCCGCCACTTGGCCCCTTCTGTGCCCCTCCCGCGCGCGGAATGTAATATGTATCACCATTGCTCGGAACAATGAGGCACACAACACCCGCTTGGGGAGCGGATGCAGCACATTGATACCGTGCCGTTACGCACGCACTACGAGTTACGATCCCATATCGGGTCCCGAAAGATCTGATGTCGGGACCAGAGGCATGGTTTACTCATCAAGATCTGGTCGCATTCGCCGAACGCCGCTCGTTTGAGCTGACCGCCGCAGGTCTTGCGTGGCGACCGGGGTGTGGTTGCACGTTCGAGCGGTTGACATAGCGAGTCTGTGAACGGGTTTGAAGGGGGTGCGGTGGTCGAACATCATGTTCGAGCCCGGTCCGACGTCGCCACCGAGGGGGGCCGGGACATCAGCCAGCCTGCTGGCCGCTTCCGGCGGTTCGGTCGTCGGCCTTCGCCCGGATCTCTACCGCCCGACCGGCCCCGGAAGGGTCGGCGGAATCCGGGAGCTGGAGCATTCAAGTTCCTGGGGCGGATCTGGATCCCGCTGCTCATCGTGGCGGTACTCACTGCCGGCGGATTCACTGTGTCGCGGCTACACGGGATATTCGGCTCTGAGAAACGCCAGTCGTATGCCGACACCAGAGTCAAGGACAGCAAACCTTTCAACCCCAAGCGTTTGAAGTACGAGGTGTTCGGAGCGCCGGGGACTGTGGCCGACATCAGCTATTTCGATGTCAACGCAGACCCGCAGCACGTTAACGCCGTCACGCTGCCGTGGTCGATGGATCTCTCGACAACACTGCCGTCCATCGTGGGAAACGTGGTGGCACAAGGTGATACCGACACCATCGGCTGCCGCATCATCGTGGATGGCACCGTCAAGTCCGAGAAGGTTTCGCATGAAGTGAACGCCTTCACGTACTGCGTCCTAACGGCTGCATGAGCGACGAAAACATGGGCACGGAGCGGCCCGCGCGACCGTTCGTTGCGCGGACGATCCACCGGTTTTCGGTACTCATCATCTTGGCGTGGCTGGGGCTCACCGTCTTCTTGACCGTCAGCGTCCCCCCGCTGGAGATAGTCGAGCAACAGCATTCGGTATCGCTGAATCCCGTAGAGGCGCCGTCCTTTAAGGCGATGGCACGCCTCGGCGAGGACTTCAAGGAATCCAATTCCGGCGCCCTCGCGATGATCGTTTTGGAGGGCGAACAACCCCTCGGCCAGGACGCTCACAAGTACTACGACGAGTTGGTGCGTCGGCTCGAAGCCGATACAAAGCATGTCCAGCACGTCCAGAATTTCTGGGGCGATCCAGTCACGGCGGCTGCCGCGCAAAGTATCGACGGCAAGGCCGCATATGTGCAACTGAACCTTGGCGGTAGCCAAGGTGCGACCGCGGGCGATGAATCAGTACAGGCCATCCGGAATATCGTGGCAGGACTGCCTACCCCGCCCGGGCTCAAGACCTACGTCACCGGGCCCGCCGCAACCGTCGCGGATATGAACAAAGCAGGTCAACAGACCGTCACGACGGTCACCATCGCGAGCCTTTCAGTGATCTTCCTTATGTTGATGCTCGTCTATCGATCGCTCTTTACCGTAATTCTTTTGCTGCTGATGGTCGGGCTACAACTGACGGTATCCCGCGGAATGATCGCCCTCCTCGCCTATCACGGAGTCATTGGTCTCACTACATTCGCTGTTAACCTGCTGGTTGCCGCGGTTATCGCCACGGGAACCGACTATGGAATATTCTTCGTCGGGCGATATCAGGAGGCCCGGCAGGACGGCGAGGATCGCGAAACCGCTTTCTATACCACGTTCAGCAGTGTCGCGAAGGTTGTCTTGGCTTCCGGCCTGACAATCGCCGGGGCGGTTCTTTGCCTGAGCTTTACCCGGCTGCCCTATTTCCAGCCGCTGGGCCTTCCTAACGCGGTGGGTATAGCTGTTGCGGTCCTGGTCGCGCTCACTCTCGGGCCGGCACTTCTGGTTGTCGGAGGCCGCTTCGGCCTCTTCGAGCCGAAACGCAGGCTCCAGGTTCGCGGGTGGCGACGAATAGGCACGGCGATCGTTCGCTGGCCCGCACCCATTCTCATCTCGACAGTAGCGATCGCCCTGATTGGGCTGCTGACCCTGCCGGGATACAACCCCAGCTATGATGACCAGAAATTTATCCCCGCGGATATTCCTGCCAGCGT
>DASYJS010000273.1:0-10345 GCA_035996225.1 Mycobacterium sp.
CCAAGCTTTTCGGCCACCAAACGGCGTCCACCGCGGCCTCGGTGGTGTCGCGTTCGCACAGCGTTAGTCGGGTTGCGTTTGAAGGAGAGGACAAAACGTGCGCCACTGTGACGCTCCCGTCAACCGATTGTTTGCCATCGCAGACGCTTACCGAAGGGAAGCGGTACTCGACAAACCCACGACATCAAGAGCATAGCTCCGTCGATGACATAGACCATGCGCGAATCGCCGAAAGGCGATGCTTAAGGTCTTTGACGCGTGAGTGGATGCCGGCACGGGCACTGTCACATTACAGATGGAAAACCCTCTGGTGCAGTGTAATTCAGACGGACGGGCGATCTCAGGTGGTAGTCGTCATCGCGAACGGTGATGCTGTGCCGAGCCGATGATGACGTGAGCCGAACCCCAGGTGCGGCGCCCGGATGGGCGCAGCCCGTCGCCCATCCGGGCGCCGCATGCACAGGTTGGTGGCGTAACGTCGCTAGAGAGCTGTTTCGTTGTCGACGCTGGCGTCGATCGGTATTTCGCGAGCGAGATTATAGGCAATGCGATTCCTCCGTCGGGCCCGACTAACGGTCCGATCGCTTCGAACTTCGAAGGGCTGCTCCATGAATCGCGCAGATACGTTGAGCGATGTCATTGCGTCTCAACAGAATCCAACAGCAGGCGTCATCGTAGATTTGGTAGAGCCAACTCCATACATCCTCGGTGCGGTGGGGTCGCGGCGCCCTGCGAGCCCGGTGCGACTCACTCTGGCGTCTGGGCTCGGGAACGACATTGATGGAGCTTGGTGGCCACGTACCGGGCTGATCTCGCGGGAGCTCCCCGAATTGGTCTCCATTTTGGAGGTCCGTTTAGGCCAGGTCATCGACATCAATGTCAACTGGTCATCGTTGCAACGCCAGCCGGATCTGAATTGGGCCTGGTGGCAGGGCATACGCCCGCACATAATGACCATTAGCGGGCACGACGCGCGGGCGAAGATTCTGATCGTTCCCTACCGAACCGGGACGGCCCTGGCGGTGATGCTTTTGCGCCGGGCTGCGGGCCTATCCGTACTTGCGGTGCATCGTGATTCCCGGGCGTTCCTGACCGCCGAATGCATTATCCGCGCGGCCAAGGGCGAGCGAATGTTTGAGATTCATCGCTCACGGCGAGCTGATGTTGCAGCGGTAGCCAAAGTTCGCGAGGTTTGACACCAGAGCGGGTTTCGTGGATGCCCAGCGATTTTCTGTGAGGGCTGCTGGTACGAACTTATCTGGCGGGGCTGCGGCTTTCCGTTTCGTGCGTGCTGATCATGAGCAGGCTTTCGGCGGTCGAGACATTGCTCGGGCCGGCCGCGCTCATCATGATCGCGTGTGCCTGGTCTGGATCGGCATGTGGGGAAACCACGAGCAAGACAATCTTGTTGCGATTAAGCCCAATGACTTCGACGGTGTTGATCGGCTGGAGGTGGTATCCGTCGAGTCGTACCGTTCGCCCGCCAGTCGCGAGTTTTGCAGGCGGCGTTGCCCATTCGCTCACGTTGTAGATCGCGCGGCCAATCGGCCCGAGTCGAACAGATAGCACCGAAAGCAGATCTGGCAACTCTGCAGTCAGGTCCGTGGAGTGCGGCCACCATGCCCCATCGACGTGCCCGCTGTGAGGCGCCTTGGGCTTCAGCTTCAGGCGCGGTGTGTGTATCGGTGGGGTATGCCGGAACCCGACATCGGTGTGGTCTTTTTTCAGCGTCATCGCGACGCTCCCGTCCTGACCGCGAAACCAGCCAAATTGTTCGATCGGCGACGAGATGGCTTGAACAGCCAGGTACGAGATATCGCCGACAGTACCTAGACTACGCGGAGGCCACGAAGAACGATGGAGCGCTGGCGGCCCTGATCAGCCGTCGGGGCGCATTCTCAGCGGATGGAAACCAGTTGGTCGATCGAATCCGTAGGCAAGTCGCCGTCAACGACCGCGGTCACCACCAGCTTGTTGAGCGTGATCGCGCCCTTGTGATTGTCGAGGAACGCGGTGTCGGAGGCGTCACGGCCGGTGGCGACCCGGACCAGGGTTTGCCGCGGCGCTAATAGTGTCGCATCGACTACCCGCCATTGGCCCTCGACAAAAGCCTCGGCCACCGCGTGAAAGTCCATGGGGTACAAGCCGGGCGCGTACACCGAGACCAAGCGGGCCGGGACCTTCACTGCACGAAGCAGTGCCACCACCAGATGCGCGTAGTCGCGGCAAACACCTGCGCCGGCGAGCAGCGTGTCCACGGCCCCGTCAATCGGATCGCTGGAGCCCGGCACATAGTTCAGCCGGGTACCCACCCACGAGCTCACGTGCTCCAGCAGCGTCGCCGAATCATGGTCGTTACCGAATTCGGTTGCGGCGAAACCATAGAACTTATCGGCCTCGGCGTAGCGGCTGGGCCGCAGATACATCGACTGGTCGTATTCGGTCACCGGAGCGGGTGCGGTCTGTCCCACTATTGTGGCCGAGTAGTCGACTTTCAGTGTGCCCACCGCGGCGTCGAACTTGTGGATGCGGTTGCCGTGGACACCACTGATTTCCAGAGGCTCGATCTGCTGTCCGTTCAAGACGAAGCGCAGCGACTCGAAGACCTCCGTGAGCGGATGCGGTGCAACAGCGAGCTGAAACTCTAACGTGGTGGCCGCGGTGATTTCTACTTCGAGCTCTGCGCCCACTTCTCGTCTCATAGCGCAATACTGCGCCAGTGCTTCCGGATTCGCCAGCCGCGTGACGGCCTGCCAGGAGTAGCTACCCCGGTAAATGATTCTGACCGAATCAGGCGGGAATCTTTGTCGCCATTTCGTTGGCGATTTGCCTGGCTTGGTTGACGGTCCCGGGTGCGCAGACGTTGACGTCGAGGACCACATTGGATACCGCGCTGAGGACGTGCTGGCACACCACAGGGCTGCTGGCCAAACTGTGCTGCAGGGCGATATTGGGCGGATTGCCGCTGATCTCCCGGAATGTCCATACGGATGTGGTTCCGTCATTGACCTGAGTCACGCTTGTCCCGGCGCATGTCCGCCATTGAGCCAGCTGGGCCGTCACAAATCCCTGGGCTTGGCTTGCCGAGGCGAAAATCACCGCACCCTGCACCACGACGTAGCCGGGGTTGCTCTGCGGCTTCTTGAGCAGCTGGGCAAGCATCCCGGTGTAACCACTGCTCTTGTACGTCCGGGTTTGGAAACCGATGAGCGCTCCGAGGCAGTTGTCGTCCGACAACGTGTTACCAGGCCCGGGATCCGTCATCTCTGTTCTGTTGTGGTCGACGATGATTCCGGTGGTGCCGACGATGGTATTGATGAGATCCACGGGAGCCAGGATCGAATCCAGTTGGGCGGGAGCCACTGTCGGGGCGGTGCTACTGGTCGCGGTGCTCGTGGTGGGGGCCGCGGTGGTGCTTGTGACACGGCTGTCGAGCTGCCCAGCGTCGGATTTGCGCACGGCCAACACGATCCCGGTGCCTGCGACTGCCGCAACGACGACCACGAGAGCGCCGATGATCAGCCCCAGTCTGCGCTTGGGCGGTGCTGGCGGTATCCACGGCGGGACGGGCGGGCTGGCGACCCAGGTCGGCGGGGCGAAGTGTTGGCTGTGCTGGATCAGGTCGGTCGCCTGGCGTTGGTCGGGAGCGCTGAGCGCGTGCAGGGCGGCTTGCGCGAGATCGCCTGCGGTGACGTAACGGTTGATGGGGTCTTTGGCCATACCCCGGGCGATGACCTCGTCGAATGCCGCCGGGATGGCGGGATTTCGTTGACTGGGCCGTGGGACTGGCTCCATCAAGTGTGCGGCCATCAGGCTGCTCAGGCTATCGGTCTGGAAAGGTTTTGTGCCCGTGAGGCATTCGTAAAGCAGACAGGCAAGAGCGTAGATATCGACGCGGTAGGTGGCGTCATCCTTGCCGAATCGTTCGGGTGCCATGTAGTTCCAACTACCTACAGCGGCACCGGTTTTGGTCACACGCTGCTCGGTGGCCGCCGCGGCGATGCCGAAGTCGACAAGGTAGGCGAAGTCCCGCTCGGTGAGCAGGATGTTTTCGGGTTTGATGTCGCGATGGATGACGCCGGCGCGGTGGGCGGCATCGAGCGCGGAAGCAATTTGTTCGACGATTGCGACCGCGCGGGCTGGTGGTAGCGGTCCAGTGCGGTTGAGCACGGCGCCCACGTCTTTTCCTTCGATCAGGCGCATGTCAATGAACAGTTGGCCGTCTAGTTCGCCGTAATCGTGAATGGGCACGATGTGTGGTTCTTGCAGGCGGCCTGCGGTCTGGGCTTCACGTTGCAAGCGTCGGCGAAAGACATCATCGGAACTGACTTGCTCGGACACCAGCTTCAGTGCCACCACACGGTCTTTGACGGTGTCGTAGGCCTCGTAGACCTCGCCCATCCCGCCGCGCCCCAGCAGCCGGCGCAGCTGGTAGGGCCCGAACCGGCTACCGGCCCGCGAACCGGGCCGCGCTTCACTCATCGACGTCCCCCGACGCTAAGCCAACTGCCCTAACCCTCATCCGCGCGCATCGACTCGCGGATCTGGGCCAACCGTTCGGCGGCGGCGCGCTCGCGCTCTTCGTATTGTTCGGCGACCGAGCGTCCCTCGGGGGATTCGGCGTCGAGTTCCGCGTCGCCCAGTGACGTCGCATAGCGGCTTTCGATTTTTTCTCGCACGGAGTCGAAGGTCGGTACACCCGCGCTGTCGTACCCGGGATCGGCTGGGGTGGTGCCGGGCGCTGCTGGTTCGTCGGGCATGGTCGTCACGCTACTGCGGTGTGGCGCGGTCCTGCGGGTCGCGCTCGAGATAGCGGACCATTTGCTCCCAATAGATCAGGGTGAGCGACATCTGCAGCACCGTTGCGACCGCCGCGGGCGGCAGTCGATGGCGGCGGGCAGCGACAATGGCGACCACCGCCACCGCGGATGTCAGCCCGCTGACCACTGTGGCCGCGTCGCGGGGGCGACTGCTGATCCACAGTTCCTCGCCCAGCATCGCCCGCGTCGACCAGGCGCGTTGCTGCGCTGGCTTGCCGAAGACGAACGGATTGACCGCAAGCCACAACGCGAGCCACACCGCGTGGCTGCGCCGCCGCGTCCACACCGGCACGAGGATCAAGGGCGTGCTGGCCCACCGAGTCCAGGCGCTCCACGGATTGCAGTGTCGGGCGAATAGCGCACGCCGGACTCGCGCAATGGACAGCACCCGCGGCTACCTGGTGGCGGTGTTGGAACGCTGTGCAGGGACCACCATCGTCGCGCCCGAAGACGCGTCGCCAGGCGACTCGCCGGGCAACGACGTCCGGGACACCCCGGGAGTGCCCAGCTGGCCGGCCAGCCAGGGCAGCGCGACCGCGAAGGCTCTGTCGGCGAAGGGCCAGTCGTGCTTACCCGGCTGGGGGAGCACCGCGCAGTCGATGCCGTTGGCACGGCCAAGCGCACAGAGCGAGTAGGCGGCCGCGGTCTGGTTGTTCGGGTTTGCGGCGGCGTCGCGCCCCGCGAGCCGCATCGCGGTGGTGTCCGCGGTCGCGAGGTCCCGGCGTGCTACCGGCGGGCCGTCCGACGAGATCGCGAACCAACCGGACACGTCGCGGTATTGGCCGTGCCGGTTGATCACGGTGCTCGGGTCGAATGACGCCCACGCGTCGGCGTTTCCGCCGAACAGCCGGCTGATGGTTTGCGCCTTGTTGCCGGCATTCGGGAAGAAGTCACCGGCGATGTCGACGAACGCGCTGAACATCTCCGGGTGCATGACGGTCAAGTCCACCGCGCAGGTGCCGCCCATGGACCAGCCCGCCACGCCCCAGCCGGAGCGGTCCTGGCTGACGCCGAAATTCGAAACCATATAGGGAACAACGTCTTTGGTTAGGTGGTCGGCCGCATTGCCGCGAATTCCGTTGACGCATTCGGTGTCGTTGTTGAACGCCCCGCCGGAATCCACGAACACCAATACCGGAGCCTGGCCGTTGTGGGTCGCGGCGAAGTCGTCGATCGTCTTGATCGCGTTGCCCGCACGCGTCCAGTCCGCTGGTGTATTGAACTGCCCGCCGATCATCATCACCGTCGGCAGCGGCGGAGGAGGGCTACTGGCGAACCATTCGGGCGGCAGGTACACCAGCTCGCCGCGGTGCTTGAAGTGCGAGGCGGACGACGGGATTACCACCGGCACTACGCTGCCGTGCGGCGGCCGGTTTCCCTTTTCCGCCATCGCGGTAACGGTGGCCTGATCGGTCTGGTCGGGCAGCGGGCCGGAGGTGACCTGGCTCCACGCGGACTGCACGGTGGGGAAGTAGCCAACCCACAGGTTGAGCATCAGGGTGGCGCTCAGCAGACATAGCGGGACTGACGCCAGGGCGGCGCTGCGCTGCCAGCCGCGTGCGCCGCGCCAGCCCAGGAACAGCACCGCCGCGGCCAAGCCGGTCAGTGCGATCCAGAGCCACAGTGCCGCCGGCGCGGGCTCGTCGGACAGACCCTGGTCGACGATGTACCAGTGCGTCCCGTACGCCGCGGCACCGCCGATCACTGCCGTCAGCGGGAGGCACACCGTCCGCCAGCGCCGCGATCGCCAGCCGACGGCAAGCGCCAACACGACCGCGGTGACGACCTGGACCGTAATCGGCACCCAGCCGTTCATCAGCGATGTGTGGCTGCTTGCCAACAACTGCCCGGTGGCATCGGGCGCCGGCGCTGTCACGGGATCCATTGTGATCGATTGTTAACCATCCCGGAACATAAATGCTCAATGTTCCCTGTGCGTTCGCTGGGTTCTGCGACCCGCGGCTAATGCGGTTTGGCCAGCGGAAACGGCAGTGTCTCGCGGATGCTGCGGCCAGTTATCAGCATCACGAGCCGATCGATACCCATCCCGAGCCCGCCGGTGGGCGGCATCGCGTATTCCATGGCTTGCAGGAAGTCTTCGTCGAGCTCCATCGCCTCGGGGTCACCGCCGGCGGCCAGCAGCGACTGCGCAAGCAGCCGGCGCCGCTGTTCGACCGGGTCGGTGAGCTCGCTGTAGGCGGTACCCAGCTCGACACCCCACGCCACCAGGTCCCATCGCTCGGCGACGCCGGGTTGACTGCGGTGCGGCCGGGTCAACGGTGAGACGGACGTCGGAAAGTCGATGTAGAACGTCGGCTCCTCGGTCCGGTCCTCGACCAGGTGCTCGTACAGCTCTAGCACCACCGCCCCGGCATCCCAGTGCTCCCGATACGGGATGTGGACGCGGTCGGACAGCTTGCGCAGCGCGGACAACGACGTGTTCGCGTTGATGTGTTCGCCCAGCACTTCGGAGACCGCCTCGTGCACGGTCTTCACCGGCCACACACCGGAGATGTCGACCGGTTCGAGACGGGCGTCGCCGCTGCTCGGCGCATCGTCTGGGTGGGGCCGCAGCACGGTCTGCGTACCGTTAGCCGCTTCGGCGGCATTCTGAATGAGCTCGCGGCAACCGTCGATCCACATCCGGTAATCGGCGTGGGCCTGGTAGGCCTCCAGCAGTGTGAACTCCGGATTGTGGCTGAAGTCGACGCCTTCGTTGCGGAAGGCCCGGCCCAGTTCGAACACCCGCTCCACGCCGCCGACGCACAACCGCTTCAAGTAGAGCTCGGGCGCGATGCGCAAGAATAGGTCCATGTCATAGGAATTGATGTGGGTGACGAATGGCCGGGCGGCGGCTCCGCCGTGGATCTGCTGCAGGATCGGGGTTTCCACTTCGATGAACCCCTTGGCGAACAGCGTTTCCCGGACCGAGCGCAGCACACTGCTGCGGGCCGTGACGAGGTTGCGTGACTCGGCATTGATCGCCAGGTCGACGTAGCGGCTGCGCACTCGCGCCTCCGGGTCGGTCAGCCCCTTCCACTTGTTGGGCAGCGGCCGCAGGCACTTTCCGACCATCCGCCAGTCGCTCACAATCAACGAGCGCGTGCCGTTTTTGCTGAAACCCATGTGCCCGGTTATCTCGACCAGGTCACCCAGATCAATGGCTGCGGTGAAATCGGCCGTCCGGCCGGTCTCCAGGCGCGAATTATCCAGCAGCACTTGCATTTCGCCCGACCAGTCACGCAATTGGGCGAACAACACACCGCCGAAGTCACGTATCCGCAGGATCCGCCCGGACACCGAGACGGTGTCCTGATCGTCGGCGTCGAGGGCCTGCGCGACGGTGTGACTGGGCGGAGACCCCACCGGGTAGGCGTCAATGCCGTTGCGCTGCAGCGTTCTCAGCTTGGCCAGGCGTACTCGCACCTGTTCGGGTAGGCGGCGTCGGTACTCCTCGGAGTCGACGTCGTCGCCACGCTTCAACCCGCTGACGTCCGGAGCGGATCCGTCTTCGTGCAGCAACCCCGATTCGGCCAGTCTGGCCGGTACGGCGGGGTGGTGGCCGGTGTGCACCTTGTCGCGCCGGCTGAACGGAAACACCAGGAAACCTTCGGCCATGGCCGAGGCAACGCCCACCCGGGGGATCAACCGGGCGTCCTCGTAGCAGGCGTAACGCGGCACCCACTCGGGCTGGTATTTCATGTTCGAGCGGTACAGCGTCTCCAGCTGCCACCACCGGGAAAAGAACAGCAGTAGTCCCCGCCACAACCGCGCGATCGGGCCGGCGCCGAGTTGGGCGCCCTGCTCGAATGCGGATCGAAACATCGCGAAGTTCAGCGAAACACGGGTGATACCAAGAGCTTCCGCGTTCAGGGCAAGCTCGCTGACCATGAATTCGTTGGTGCCGTTGGGCGATTGGGGAGAACGGCGCATCAGATCCAGGGAGGCCCCGGTGGTTCCCCAGGGGACCAGCGACAGCATCGCTGCTACCTGGTCGTCGCGGTCGATCGCCTCGACCAGCAGGCAATCCCCGTCGGCCGGATCGCCGAGGCGGCCGAGCGCCATCGAAAACCCGCGCTCGGAATGGGTATCGCGCCAGGAGTTGGCGCGTGAAATCGTGACGGCCATCTCCTCTGCGGAGATGTCACGGTGCCGCCGAATGCGGACCGTCAGCCCGGCCCGGCGGGCCCGCGTCACGGCCTGGCGCACCCCGCGCATGTCCGGGCCGGACAGCTTGAAATCGGCGGTCCGCAGGATGGCCTCATCGCCGAGCTCCAGGGCGTTGAGGCCGCGCTCGCGATATGCCTGGGCTCCCTGCGAACTGGCGCCCATGACTCCGGGGGCCCAACCGTAGGTTTTGCACAACGCCAACCACGCCTCGATGGCCTGCGACCATGCCCTGGGGTCGCCCACCGGATCGCCGCTGGCCAGGCATACGCCAACCTCGACTCGATAGGTGATTGCGGCACGGCCGCTGTTTGCGAACACCACCGACTTGTCGCGACGGGTGGCGAAGTAACCCAGCGAGTCGTTCTTGCCGTACAACTCGAGCAGCCCGCGGATCGCCGACTCGTCCTCGCCGGTCAGTGCGTTGTCGGCGCGCTGGGACTGGAACAGCACGATCGTGGCCGCGATCAAGGCCAGCGCGCCGAACAACCCGAGGATCGCGTTGAGCAACACGTGCGGCTTGCCGGTGAACAGGTCGGGATCCGCGAGCGCGAACCCGACCACCCGGTTGGCCACGTACGGCAGCCGATCTTGGCGCGCCAGCGATCCGGGGAAAAGCTCGACCAGGCCCCAGGCCAACAGGATTCCGATCACGTCTCCGGCGACCAGCACGGCCGCCGCTTTGAGCAGCGCGGCTCGTCGGACCTTGGCCCAGAACTCCCGATAGCTCAACACCAGCAGGACGATCACGACGATGTGCACCGCGAACCCGAGGTTCTCGCCGAACGTTTCGGACGGGGTGTTGTCGCCCGCGGCGATGTCGGCGGCATTCAGGAACGCGGCCAGGACCATGTTGCCGAGCAGGACCCACCAGGCAATGCGTTTGCGGGCGGTCAGCGCCGCCGCCAGCAGCGTCAGCACGAACGACCACGCGATGCTGGTGTCCGGGAAGTTGAACAGGTAGACGTTGATGAACTCCCGTGGGACCTTGATCAACCACCGGATCAATGGCGACACGCTCGCCAGCAACGAGAGGCTGGCGATGACGCCGACGGTCCAGCCGGTTGCCGCCGGTACCCACCGATACCGCGAACCCGACCGGCTGCCTGAACGAGGCATTGCGAGTGTCACAGACCGCGAGGATATTCCCTCAACCCGTGAAACGCCTGACGAAGCGCCAATAGTCGTCGAGACTAGTTATCGGCGCGGGCCACGCGCGGGCCACGCGGACCAGGCGGCTGTCCCCGTCGTCCTGCACTGGCTGAAATGCTGGAAGACGCCTGATGGCTGCTAGACTTGCCCCCGCGACCATCCCGGCTAAGCCTGGGACAGTTAAGTGGAGTCCCACTCCCACCGCT
>DASYJS010000274.1:0-4215 GCA_035996225.1 Mycobacterium sp.
GGGTGCGCTGTGTCACGCGCGGCGCAGCGAATCCCTGCGGCTGTCGGGTTTCCGTGATGCCCTGCTGCCGTTGCTGATGTCGGGCAAGGTCGAGCCGGGCTAAGGTAAGCGCCGTGGCCGAGACGGCGCCGCTGCGCGTGCAACTGATTGCCAAGACGGAGTTCCTGGCGCCACCGGACGTGCCGTGGACTACCGACGCTGACGGTGGGCCGGCGCTGGTCGAGTTCGCCGGCCGGGCCTGCTACCAGAGCTGGTCGAAACCCAACCCCAAGACAGCGAGCAACGCCGGCTACATCAAACACATCATCGACGTCGGACATTTTTCGGTGCTCGAGCACGCCAGTGTGTCGTTCTACATCACCGGCATCTCGCGGTCGTGCACTCATGAGCTGATCCGGCACCGGCATTTCTCCTACTCGCAGCTCTCGCAGCGCTACGTGCCGGAGGCGGACTCGCAGATCGTCGTGCCGCCGGGCATGGAGGACGACCCCGAACTGCGGCAGATCCTGGCCGCGGCCGCCGACGCCGGCCGCGCCACCTATACCGAACTGCTGGCCAAGCTCGAAGCCAAGTTCGCTGACCAGCCCAATGCGGTGCTGCGCCGCAAGCAGGCGCGGCAGGCCGCCCGGGCCGTGCTGCCCAACGCCACCGAAACCCGCATCGTCGTGACCGGGAACTACCGGGCCTGGCGGCACTTCATCGCGATGCGGGCCAGCGGGCATGCCGACGTGGAAATCCGGCGGCTGGCCATCGAATGTCTGCGCCGGCTCATCGAGGTGGCACCGGCGGTATTCGCCGATTTCGAGATCTCCACCCTTGCCGATGGCAGCGAGGTCGCGACCAGTCCGTTAGCCACCGAAGCCTGAGCTTTCGAGGGTGCGGTCTGGGCTTCCAGCGTGCGTCTAGGGCGCAGATTTCACCGAATCTCAACCATGAGCGCACCCTCGAAACCCTGAGCGCACAATCGAGAGCTTGCGCGCGCCGGCCCGGACCCGCGCGGCTGCGAAATCCGCTTGGCATCGCCAGGTAATCTGGGACGGTGAGTTCCGTCGGATTCGACGCCCCCGCGCGCCTGGGAACCTTGCTGACCGCAATGGTGACGCCGTTTGGCGCCGATGGCTCGCTCGACACCGCCGCCGCGGCGCGCGTGGCAAACCACCTGGTAGACGCGGGCTGCGACGGCTTGGTCATCTCGGGAACCACCGGCGAGTCGCCGACCACCACTGACGACGAGAAGCTCAACCTACTCAGCGCCGTGCTGGAAGCGGTGGGCGACCGCGCTCGCGTCATTGCCGGCGCGGGCACCTATGACACCGCGCACAGCGTCAAGCTGGCCAAGGCCTGCGCGGCCGAGGGTGCGCACGGTCTGCTCGTGGTCACGCCGTACTACTCCAGACCACCGCAGAGCGGGCTGATCGCACATTTCACCGCCGTCGCCGATGCGACCGAGCTGCCGGTGCTGCTCTACGACATTCCGCCACGATCGGTGGTGCCGATCGAGTCCGATACCATCCGCGCGCTGGCGTCACACCCGAACATCGTCGGGATCAAAGACGCCAAGGCCGACCTGCACAGCGGCAGCCAGATCATCGCCGAGACCGGATTGGCCTACTATTCCGGGGACGACGCGCTGAATCTGCCCTGGTTGGCGATGGGTGGGATCGGCTTCATCAGTGTGATTTCTCACGTGGCCGCTGGTCAGCTGCGAGAGTTGTTGTCCGCCTTCAATTCCGGGGATATCGCGACCGCCCGCAAGATCAACGTCGCGGTTGCCCCGCTGTGCAATGCGATGAGCCGCCTGGGCGGCGTGACGATGTCCAAGGCGGGTCTGCGTCTGCAGGGCATTGACGTCGGGGATCCCCGGCTGCCGCAGATGCCCGCGACCCCGCAGCAGATCGACGCCTTAGCCGCCGACATGCGCGCCGCCTCGGTACTCAGGTGAGCTGGCAGTGAACGAAGACCTCACCCCACCACGTCCGTTGACCGCAGGCGGATTGCGGGTGACCGCGTTGGGCGGCATCAGCGAAATCGGCCGCAACATGACCGTTTTCGAACACCTGGGCCGGCTGCTGATCATCGACTGCGGGGTGATGTTTCCCACCCACGACGAGCCCGGCGTCGACTTGATCCTGCCCGATCTGCGCCACGTCGAAGACCGGCTCGACGACATCGAGGCGCTAGTGCTGACGCATGCGCACGAGGACCACATCGGGGCGATCCCGTTCCTGCTCAGGCTGCGACCCGACATCCCCGTCGTCGGATCCAAGTTCACCCTGGCGATGGTCGCCGCCAAATGCCGTGAACACCGCATCAAACCGGTGTTCGTCGAAGTCAAAGAGGGGCAGAGCAGCAGGCACGGTGTGTTCGAATGCGAATACTTCGCGGTCAACCATTCCATTCCGGACGCGCTGGCGATCGCGGTGTACACGGGTGCGGGAACGGTTTTACATACCGGTGACATCAAGCTTGACCAAACCCCGCTGGACGGCCGGCCCACCGACCTGCCCGGCATGTCGCGGCTCGGCGATGCCGGTGTGGACCTGTTTCTGTGCGACTCCACCAACTCCGAACATCCCGGTGTCAGCCCGTCGGAAAATGAAGTCGGCCCGACGCTGCACCGGCTGATCCGGGGCGCCGACGGTCGCGTCATCGTGGCGTGCTTCGCCTCCAACGTCGACCGGGTGCAGCAAATCATCGATGCCGCAGTGGCATTGGGCCGGCGGGTGTCGTTCGTCGGGCGATCCATGGTGCGCAACATGGGAATCGCCCGGGACCTGGGCTTCCTGCAGGTCGACGATTCCGACTTGATCGATATCGGGGCCGCCGAGATGATGGCGCCCGAACGGGTGGTGCTGGTCACCACCGGAACCCAGGGCGAGCCGATGGCGGCGCTGTCCCGGATGTCGCGCGGCGAGCACCGCAGTATCACGCTGACCGCGGGGGACCTCGTCGTGCTCTCGTCGTCGCTGATTCCGGGGAACGAGGAAGCGGTCTTCGGCGTCATCGACGCGCTGTCCAAGATCGGCGCCCGAGTAGTCACCAATACCCAAGCCCGCGTGCACGTTTCGGGCCACGCCTACGCCGGCGAGTTGCTCTTTTTGTATAACGGGGTGCGGCCCCGCAATGTGATGCCGGTGCACGGCACCTGGCGCATGCTGCGCGCCAATGCCAAGCTGGCCGCCAGCACCGGAGTGGCCGAAGAGTCAATCGTGTTGGCCGAGAACGGCGTCAGCGTCGATCTGGTCGGGGGCAGGGCGTCGATCGCCGGGGCGGTGCCGGTCGGCAAGATGTTTGTCGACGGGCTGGTCACCGGCGATGTCGGTGATATCACTCTGGGCGAGCGCCTGATCTTGTCCGAGGGTTTCATCGCGGTGACCGTGGTGCTCAACCGCGGCACCGGGCGTTCGGCGGTTACGCCACACCTACATTCACGCGGATTTTCCGAGGATCCCAAGGCGCTCGAAGCCGCCGTGCGCAAAGTCGAGGAAGAGCTGGAAGCGCTCGTCGCCACCAACGTGACCGATCCGATCCGGATCGCGCAGGGCGTCCGGCGCACCGTCGGCAAATGGGTGGGCGAAACCTATCGCCGGCATCCGATGATCGTGCCGACCGTCATCGAAATCTGAATCACCGCCTGGATTTCTCGGCTAGATCTTTTCCGCGAATGCCGACCATTCCAGCTGCGACGCCTTGAGTTTGCGGCCGGTGGGCTCGACGTAACGCGCAACGAGTTCATCCGGTCCGGCCTGCTCGACCAGCCGCCAACCGTACTCGGCGATGAAGTCGGCGACGTCGTCGGGCTCTAGACCGAAATGCCAAAGCTGTTGGCGCTGACGGACCTTGCGGTACAACGTGCGGGTGCCGTACCGATTCGTCCCGTCGATGAAGGTTCGGCGGACATAGGTGAACACCAGCCGGCTGCCCGGGGCGGCCACGCGCAGTCCGTCCAGCGTTCGCCGCACGCCGCCCTCGGTGAGGTACTGAGTCACGCCTTCGCAGATGAAGAAAGCCCGGTAATCGGTGTGATAGCCGTGCTCAGCCAAGGAGGTGAGCAGGTCATCACGCTCGAAATCCAAGGCCACCAACCGAACCGACAGCGGTGGGCCGCCCAGCACCCGCCGGACCGTCTTGGCCTTTCTCGCGATGTTGAGCGGCAGGTCTACTTCGAAGACCGGGATACGGACCCTCCGGTTCAGCAGGTAGGCGCGGGTGTCC